>DASUQG010000414.1:0-3738 GCA_036280695.1 Thermoleophilaceae bacterium | reverse complement strand
ACGCCGCCACCCGCAGCGAGCACAACCTCTACCTGGACGCTCAGCAGCTCTCGGAGCGGCTGTTCGGCGACCACATGATGACCAACACGCTCGCCCTCGGCGCGGCCTACCAGCGCGGCCTGCTGCCAGTGTCCGGCGAGGCGCTCGAGCGCGCGATCGAGCTGAACGGCGCCGCCGTCGAGAAGAACGTTGCGGCGCTGCGCTGGGGACGCGCGGTGGTCGCTGCCCCCGACGCCGTCGAGGCCGCCACCAGCCCGCCCGAGGCGGTCGAGGCCGTGCACGAGCTCTCGGACGCCGAGCGCGAGATCGTGGCGCTCGCGGTGAACGGCGACCGCGGCGAGCTGCGCCGGCTCGCCGAGCTGCGCGTGCCGGAGCTGGTGGCCTACCAGGACGCCGGCTGGGCCCGCCGCTGGGCGGAGGTCGTGCGGCGCGTGCACGTGGCCGAGCAGGAGCGCACCCCGGGCCACTCGGAGCTGGCCGAGGCCGTGGCACGGCAGCTCTTCAAGCTGATGGCCTACAAGGACGAGTACGAGGTGGCCCGCCTCCACCTCGACGCCGTCGAGCGCGCCAAGCTCGGCGCCGAGTTCGGCGACGACGCCAAGCTCTACTTCATGCTGCACCCGCCGCTCCTGCGCGCGCTCGGGCTGAAGCGAAAGCTGAAGCTCGGCTCCTGGTTCGTGCCCGCGTTCCGCTCGCTCTACCGGATGCGCCGCCTGCGTGGCACTCGGCTCGACCCGTTCGGTGCGGCCGAGGTGCGCCGCGTCGAGCGCGAGCTGATCGACGAGTACGAGGGCATGGTGGCCGAGGCGCTCGGGCTGCTCACGCCGGACACGCACGACACGGCCGTCGAGCTGCTCGAGCTGCCGGACGTGATCCGCGGCTACGAGGAGATCAAGCTGCGCAACGTCGTGCTGTTCCGCAAGCGCGCAGACGCGATCCTGAAGCGCCTGCGCGCCGGCAAGCCGGCTCCCGAGCTGCTGAAGCTCGGCTAGTCGCCGAGCGGCACCGCCTCGCCGTCCAGGGTGCCGGCGTCGTAGTCGATGCCCATCGCCTCGAGGATCGTGGGCAGGACGTCGACATGCCGCAGCTCGAGCGACGAGTCCTTGTGGCTCACGCCCGGGCCGTAGAACACCATCGGGATGTTCTGGATCAGCTTGTTGTGGCCGCCGTGGTCACCGACGACGCCGTAGGTCACGTCGGTGGCGACGAGCCCGACCACGTCGGGGCCGTTCGGCGCGGCCATCGTGTCCACGAGCTCACCGGCGTGCGCCAGGAACCAGTTGCGGTCCGAACGGCTCATCGGGTTGGTGTCGACGAGCTCGTAGTCGTCCTGATCGTCGTTGGTGCGATAGCTCGCGATCACCCCGGGCATGTCGAGCACGGCCTCGGCCGCCTCCTGCTTCTTCGTGGGCGAGTTGTCGGTCAGCCACGCGGCCACGTGGCCGTCCTGGTACGAGAACGCGAGGTTTCCGGCCAGCGCGTCGCGCAGGTCCTCGACCGCCGGGCTGGGATCGAGGTATCGCTCGGTCTCGAGGGGTCCGGTCTCCGCGCCGAAGTACCAGTTGCAATCTGAGCGGATCCCGCCGCAGGGCGGGTTCGTCACGACCGGGTCGAGGTCGCCGAAGAACGTCTTCCCGGGGGTACCGGTCTGCGCGGCGTGGTCCGCCGTGATCACGATGAGCGTGTTGTCGAGCAGCCCCCGCGCCTCCAGGGCGTCCACGATCCTGCCCACCTGCGCGTCCGCGTTCCTGGCGGCGAACGGAAGGTGTGAGACCTGACGGTCGGACCCGGGCGGGCCGGTCACGGTGTCCTCAGGACCCCACATGTGGCCCATCTTGTCGATGGCGCCGAGGCTGACCATCATGCCGTGCCAGGTGGGGTCGTTCTGGATCACTTGGATGGCGGCGTCCGCGGACCAGGTGTCGCCGCCGAGGTGCGCCGGGTCGAAGCCGGGCACGAAGCGGTTGCCGTCGAGCGGATAGATGTTGGCCGGTGAGAGCCCGCCGGTCCCGTAGGCGCCGGCCGCCTGCCACGTGGACCAGCGGCTGCACGAGCTCAGGTCGAGATACGACGGCGGCGTGCCGTTCGCGTACTCGGGCGAGCGCCAGCCCGACGGCACTGCGGGATCGCACGCCGGCGACGATACGTTGCGGATCTGGAAGATGATGTCGTCCGAATCGGTGTTGGCCGTCCAGCCGCTCGTGCAGGCGGAAGTGCGCTTCTGCGAGATCGACGCGAACTTGGAGTTGTCGTCGAATTGCTCGTCGAGGTAGTCCTGGAGCTTCGCGTAGTCGCCGGCCTCGATCAGCTTCTTGAACTGGCCGCAGCTCATGCTCGAGGTCACGTAGTAGTTCGGCACGCCGGGCACGGTGTCATCGCCGAGGACCTCGTCCACGTCCCGGTAGACCTCGTTCGTCCAGCCCATGTGCTTCGGGAACAGCCCGCTCGTGAGCACGTTGTGGCTGATCACCGTCTCGGCGGCCATGTGGCCCACCAGCGCGTTCGGGAAGCTCTTCCCCTTTGCCTGGAGCTCCTGGACGTTCTTCATCCCGTAGCGGTCGATCGTGTCCGGCCGCGCCTGGTCGAGCACGATGACCACGACGTGGGTGGGAGGGTCGGCGACCGCCGCCGAGGGCGCCACCAGCGCGAGGGTCAGCAGGGAGACTGCGAACGCGAGAACCATCCTTGGACGCGGCACGGGCGAGACCCCTCTCGTTACAGCTTTTTTACAGGGCTCCTTCCTACCTGATATATCACCGCGAAGTCAATGCGCCGCTCGCTAGCGTCGGTCGCGTGGACACCTTCGCGATCGGCGGCGAGCTCGAGGTCCACCGCCTCGGCTTCGGCGCGATGCGGATCACGGGCAGGGGCATCTGGGGCCCTCCGGACGACCCGGACGAGGCCAGGCGCCTGCTCCGGCGCGTGGTCGAGCTCGGCATCGACCTGATCGACACGGCCGACTCGTACGGGCCTGAGGTGAGCGAGAACCTGATCGCCGAGGCGCTCCGTCCCTACCCGGACAACCTCGTCATCGCGACGAAGGGCGGGCTGCGCCGCACCGGGCCGGGGCAGTGGCCGCGCGACGCGCGGCCGGAGCGCCTCAAGGAGTGTTGTGAGGGCAGCCTGCGGCGTCTGAAGCTGGACCAGATCCCGCTCTACCAGCTGCACGCCCCCGACCCGAAGGTGCCCTACGAGGACTCGGTGGGCGCGCTCAAGGAGCTCCAGGACGAGGGCAAGATCCGCCACGTCGGCGTCTCGAACGTCTCGGTCGCGCAGCTCGAGCAGGCGCGCGCGATAGTCGAGGTCGCCTCGGTTCAGAACCGCTACAACGTCGCCGACCGCGACTCCGAGGACGTGCTCGAGGTGTGCGAGTCGCTCGGGATCGGATTCATCCCCTGGTTCCCGCTCGCCACGGGCCGTCTCGCCGAACCGGCCGGGCCGCTCGACCGCATCGCGCGCGAGCACGACGCCACTCCCGCCCAGATCGCGCTGGCCTGGCTGCTCGCGCGCTCGCCGGTGATGCTGCCGATCCCCGGCACCTCGTCGATCGAGCACCTGGAGGAGGACCTGGCCGCCACGCGGATGGAGCTCTCGCTCTCCGAGGTCGAGGAGATTGGACGCGCCCGTCAGGGGTAAGGGCCCGCAATGACTCCGTCCTTCGCCCCCACCAGCCTGGACCACGTGGCCCTCTGGGTTGACGATCGCGAGCCGCTGGCCACGTTCCTGTGCGAGCACCTC
>DASUQG010000413.1:0-2965 GCA_036280695.1 Thermoleophilaceae bacterium | reverse complement strand
TCCGCGCCCTCGAGTCGCTCAAGCAGGCCTTCGGACAGCACGTGGTGGCCACGGAGATCCCGATCGGCCGCGAGCACGAGCTCCAGGGCGTGATCGACCTGATCGACATGAAGGCCTACCGCTACGACGGCGACAGCCGCGAGAACTGCGAGGAGATCGAGATCCCCGAGGAGCTGCGCGCGCAGGCCGAGGAGTACCGCGAGAAGCTGATGGACGAGGTGGCCGAGGTCTCCGACGCGCTGATGGAGCGCTACCTCGAGGGCGAGGAGATCTCCCACGAGGAGACGGTGTCAGCGCTGAAGCAGGGCGTGACCGAGGGCCACCTGTTCCCGGTCACCTGCGGCGCCGCCACGCGCAACCTCGGCATCAACCGCCTGCTCGACGCGTTCGTGGACGACCTGCCCTCGCCGGCGAAGCGCGGCCCAATCGACCTCGACGAGACCACGCTCGACCCCGACGAGTCGAAGGACACGGTCGCGTTCGTCTTCAAGACGCTCGCCGACCCGTACGCCGGGCGCGTGAACCTGTTCCGCGTCTACCAGGGCGTCCTCAAGCACGACTCGCAGGTGCACAACTGCCGCGCTCACGTGAAGGAGCGCATCGGCCAGCTGCTCGTACCGCAGGGCAAGGAAACCGAGCACGCCGACGAGTTCGGCCCCGGCGACATCGGCGCCGTGGCCAAGCTGAAGGAGACGCACGCCGGCGACGTGCTCGCCTCGAAGGAGATGGATATCCCGCTGAAGCTGCCGCCGATGCCGCGCCCGGTGATGGCGTTCGCCATCGAGGCCAAGGCGAAGGGCGACGAGGAGAAGATGGGCCAGGCGCTGCGCCGCCTCCAGGAGGAGGACCCGACCATCGACTTCCACCGCGACTCCGAGACCGGGGAGCAGATCCTCGCCGGGATCACGCAGATCCACGTGGAGGTGATCGTCGACCGCATGAAGGAGCGCTTCGGCGCCGAGGTCGAGCTGCATGCGCCGCACGTGCCCTACCGCGAGGCCATCAAGGGCTCCGCGAAGGCGCATGCCCGCTACAAGAAGCAGACCGGCGGCCGTGGCCAGTTCGCCGACTGCCACATCGAGATCGCGCCCGGCCCCGACGGCGAGGGGCTCGAGTTCGTGAACGCGATCAAGGGTGGCGTGATCCCGGGCGGCTTCATCCCCGCGGTGGAGAAGGGCGTGCGCGAGGCGATGCGCACCGGCACGGTGGCGGGCTATCCCGTCCAGGACGTCAAGGTCACGCTCTACGACGGCCAGCACCACTCGGTGGACTCCTCCGAGATGGCCTTCAAGATCGCCGGCTCGATGGCGTTCAAGGACGCGATGGAGAACGCCCAGCCGACGCTGATGGAGCCGATCATGACCGTGACGGTCGTGGTCCCGGAGGAGTACGTGGGCGACGTGATCGGCGACCTCAACTCCCGGCGCGGGCGCCCGCTCGGCATGGAGCCGACGGGCAACGTCACGGAGATCAAGGCCGAGGTGCCGATGGCGGAGATGCTCGAGTACGCGAAGGACCTGCGCGCGATCACCGGCGGGCAGGGCGAGTACTCGATGGACCTCGCCCGCTACGAGGAATGCCCGGGCCACGTGGCGCAACAGGTCATGCAGCAGGCCGAGCGCGAGAAGGAGGCCGTCAAGGCCTGACTATCCTGGGTGCCGTGAAGAAGGAGCTTCGGCCCGTTCACGACGCCGTCAGCTGCGATGTCTGCGGGCGCACCATCCTCAAGGGTGAGCGCGCGGAGTGGTACCTCGCGCCGGGCGGCCACCGCCATCAGGTCTGCGACCTGTGCGCGACGCGCGCGCAGCACCACGGCTGGATCCGCGAGTCGGGCGCGGGCGACCTGCCCGCGCGCGTCCCCCGCAACGAGCCGCGCCGCGGCGTGCTGGGCAGGCTCGGCAGACGCCGGCCGGCCGCAAGGTCCTCATCGGAAGACGAGGCGCGGCTCGCGGAGCAGGAGGCCCTGTTCGGGGCCGGCAACGGTGTCGAGCGCGAGGAGCACTCCGCCGAGGAGGCCGCGCCGCCGCCGCGCCCGCGCTCCCGTCCCCAGAGCCCGCGCCACGTGCGCGCTGTTCCGACCACCGCCGAGGTGAAGGTGGAGCGGGCGCTCGAGCTCTTCAACGGCTCGGGCCACCAGCGCACCGTCGCCGGCCTCGCGCGCACGCTCGGCAAGCCGTGGGTGAGCGCGATGCCCGACCCGGCGCAGGCGAGCGCGGTGTCCGTCCTCGTGGCCTGGGAGCTTTCGTGGTATCGCTATCGCGTGGACTTGGGCGACGAGGCGGACCCGGTGATGATGCTCGACAAGGGCGAGGAGCTCGACCAGATCGAAGAGTCGCTGCGCGCGTGGAACGCGGAACTGGACACGGACGGGCGCGTGGTGGCAGGGCACGGAGCAAGCGACGGAGGTTCTGAGGCGTGATCTATTGCGTGGTGCCGCAGGCGCTTGCGGACGAGCTGTACGACAAGCTGGCCGACTACTACCGCGACGACCCACACGTCGAGGTGATCATCGACAGGCGCGCCCAGGGCGGTAGCCCCGGCGACCACCCCTCCTACGTGGAGCAGCGCCGCCAGCGCCCCAAGGGCAGCTTCCCGACCATCGAGCCGCCGGCCAACGCGTGAGGGTCGTCGTCCATGTGGACGGCGGCGCGCGCGGGAACCCGGGTCCGGCGGCCGTGGCCGCCGTGGCATCGAGCGCCGAGGGGGAGCCGCTCGCGGAGCGGAAGGCCTACATCGGCGAGGCCACCAACAACGTGGCCGAGTACCGCGCGCTCCTGCTCGGGCTGGAGCTCGCCCGCGAGCTGGGCGCCGAGGAGGTCGAGGTCGTGAACGACTCCGAGCTGATCGCGCGCCAGATCGGCGGCGAGTACAAGGTCAAGCACGCCGGCCTGAAGCCGCTGTTCGCGGAGGCGATGAACGAGCTACGGGGCTTCCACAAGTGGGCGGTCCGCCCGGTGCGCCGCGA
>DASUQG010000412.1:0-7224 GCA_036280695.1 Thermoleophilaceae bacterium | reverse complement strand
AGGTGCTCTCACTGGACTTGTTACCGCTCCGGTCCACCGCCCGAACCTGAAGGGTGTAGTCGCCCGTGGCGAGGTTCGGCGCGTATCCAGAGGTGCAGGTCTGCCACTCGTGGACTCCGCCGATCCGGCACTCGAACAGGCTGAACGTGGGGTCGGCCGTGGCGCTGAAGGTGAACGTCGCCGCGCCGTTGACCGGCTGGTTCGGACCATTCAGCGAGGCCATCGCGGGCGCGGTGTCGTCCACGAACCGTGCCCGGGTCTGCAGGTCCGCGGTGGTCGCGAATTGGCATGCCGAGCCGCTGTAGTCGGAGGAGCCGCCCGAGCCGTCACAGAGCACCGGACTCGGTGTGACCCTCCCGTCGCTGTGCCACCCATCGAAGCTGTAGCCGGCCGCGGGCTCCGCCACGTAGCGGACGACCCAGCCCCAGCCGTAGTCGCCCGCAGCGGAGCCTGCCCGGCAAGTGGCGCCGAGAGTCCCGGTCGGTGTGGTGCCCGGCGACGCGAAGCCCTCGATGGCATCGGGGCAGTGCTCGTCCAGCTCGTCCGCGTCAGTGGTCTCGTACACGCGGCCAGCGCCCGTGATGGAGATGTCGACGTAGTAGGCGTGAGCCGCCGCAGGGGCGGCCAGCACGAACGCGACGACAAGCGGCATTACCAACTTGCGGTAACTGAAAAGCGGCATAGCGAGATCTCCATGGGTCAGGCGCCCCCCGTTTGGGCACATACGACCGCCCATTTGAGCATGGGTCTGCGCAGCCGTCAAACCGGGGCCCATTGGCGCGCCGCCTAGAATCGAACGGAGAGCCGCGCGGGCCCCCGGGCGGCTGCAGCGCATGCTCAGGAGCCTTCTCACATACGCACATGACGACGACTCGGTCGCCAAGCTGGTCGAGGCCGCACACGCGGAGCCGCAGCGTGCCTTCGTGTCGTCGAGCCTGCGCCCGTACCTGCTCGCCTCCCTGATCGACGCCGACCCGGAGCGTCCCGCGCTGATCGTGGCCGGAGACGACAGATCCGCGCGTGACCTCGCTGCGGACCTCAAGCAGTTCCTGGCGCCGCGCCTGGTGCGCTTCTACCCCGCGCGCGGCATGCGCTACGAGTCGCACCTGGCGCCGCCGCCGCACCTGGTGGGCCTCCGCATCGCCGCGCTGGATGCCCTGCTCGGTGAGGAGCCGGCCGTCCTGGTGACGTCCGCCGTGGCGCTGGCCGAGAAGGTGCCCGACCCGGCGCTACGGCCGCATGGCTTCGAGATCGAGAAGGGCGGCCTGCTCGACCTCGACGAGACCGCCGCGCAGCTCGTGGCGTGCGGCTACGAGCGCGTGGAGCAGGTGGAGGAGCGCGGCCAGTTCGCGATCCGCGGCGACATCCTCGACGTGTACCCCGCCACCGAGGAGCGGGCGGTGCGCTGCGAGCTGTTCGACGTGGAGGTGGAGCGGCTCACCTGGTTCTCCACCTTCACGCAGCGATCGCTCGAGGAGGCCGAGCGGGTGGAGATCGCCCCGGCCGCCGAGCTGGCGCCCGAGCACCGCGAGCTCGCTGAGATCGCGGCGGTCACCGAGGAGGAGGAGCGCCCGGACGTGGCCGACGTCCTGCCCGTGGACCGCTTCTGCGAGCTGCTGGAGCTGGTGCCGGACGACGCGATCGTGGCGATCGCCGCCGAGGAGGAGCTGGCGCCCGCCCTGCGCGACTACTGGGAGGACGTGACCACGAGCTTCCACGACGAGGACGCGCACCACCTCTACGTGAAGCCGGAGGCGCTGGACAGCGCGCTGGACGAGCGGGCCCAGCTGCGGCTGTCGAGCATCTCGCAGGACCAACCGCACGAGTTCCGCGCTCAGGCGGCGGACACGGCGGCCCGCTCGCTGCGCGACGCCGAGCCCGAGCTCGAGAAGCTGGTGCGCTCCGGCTATCGCACCTTCGTGGCCTGGGCGCGCCGCGGCGAAGCGGAACGCGCGCAGCTCAACATGGCCCGCATGCAGCCGGCTTTCCTCGACGGCAAGCCGGCGCCGGAGGACGCGTCGCTCACGTTCGCGCACGCGAGCCTGCGCGACGGCTTCGTGGCGCCCAGCCTGAAGCTGGCCGTCCTCCCAGAGCACCGGCTGCTGCGCCGCCGCAGAGTCGAGCGGCCGAGCGGGCCCGGCCCGATCGCTTCCTTCACCGACCTTCGGGCCGGCTCACCGGTGGTGCACGAGGACCACGGCATCGCCCTGTTCACGGGCTTCGAGACCAAGACCGTCGGCGGGGTCACGCGCGACTACCTCGAGCTCGAGTACCGCGACGGCGACCGCGTGTTCGTGCCCAGCGACCAGCTCCACAAGATCAGCCGCTACGTGGGCGCCGACGCCGGCGACCCACCGCTATCCAAGCTCGGCGGCAAGCAGTGGGAGCAGATGAAGCTGAGGGCGCGCCGGGCCGCCCAGGCGCTCGCCGGCGAGCTGATCAACCTCTACGCCGAGCGCAAGCGCCGCGCCGGCCACGCCTTCCCCTCCGACGGCGAGTGGCAGCTCGAGTTCGAGGGTCGCTTCCCCTACCGCGAGACTCCCGACCAGCTCGAGGCGATCGAGGCGGTGCGCGCGGACATGGAGGAGGCGCGCCCGATGGACCGCCTGATCTGCGGCGACGTGGGCTACGGCAAGACCGAGGTGGCGCTGCGCGCCGCGTTCAAGGCGGCCGAGGACGGCAAGCAGGTGATGTTCCTCGTGCCGACGACCGTGCTGGCGCAGCAGCACTACGGCACCTTCGTGGAGCGCCTGCGCGACTACCCGTTCCGGATCGAGATGGCCTCGCGCTTCCGCTCGCCGAAGCAGATCCGTGAGACGCTCGGCGACTTCCAGGCGGGCAAGGTCGACATCCTGATCGGCACGCACCGGCTGCTCTCGCGCGACGTGCGACCCAAGGAGCTCGGGCTCTTGATCGTTGACGAGGAGCAGCGCTTCGGCGTGAAGCAGAAGGAGCTCATGCGCCAGCTGCGACTGAAGGTCGACGTGCTCTCGCTGTCGGCCACGCCGATCCCGCGCACGCTCCAGATGTCGCTCGCCGGGCTGCGCGACATCTCGGTGATCGAGACCCCGCCGGAGGGGCGCCGGCCGGTGAAGACCTACGTGGGCGACTACGACGACGAGCTCGTGGCCAAGGCCATCAAGCGCGAGCTCGCCCGCGGCGGGCAGGCCTTCTTCCTGCACAACCGCATCGACACGATCGACGAGACCGCCGAGCGCGTGCGCGCGCTGGTGCCCGACGCGCGCGTGCTGGTGGCGCACGGGCAGATGGCCGAGGGCAGCCTCGAGAAGGTGATGCTCGAGTTCCTGCGCGGCGGCGGCGACGTGCTCGTGTGCACCACGATCGTCGAGTCCGGGCTCGACATCCCGAGTGCCAACACGCTGATCGTGGAGCGCGCGGACGAGCTCGGGCTCGCCCAGCTCTACCAGATCCGAGGGCGCGTGGGCCGCTCGCGCGAGCGGGCCTACGCGTACCTGCTCTACCCCTCCGCGGCCGCGCTCTCGGAGGAGGCGGGCCAGCGCCTGGCCACGCTCTCCGACTACACGGAACTCGGCTCCGGCTTCAGGATCGCGATGCGCGATCTCGAGATCCGCGGGGCGGGCAACCTGCTCGGCGACGAGCAATCCGGCCACGTGGCCGCGGTCGGCTTCGAGCTCTACGTGGGGATGATCGACGAGGCCGTGCGGCTGCTCTCAGGCGACGCCGCCGACGAGGCGGCTGAGCCCGTTCGAATGGACCTGCCCGTGGACGCCTACGTGCCGGGCGACCACGTGCCCTACGAGGCCGCCAAGATCGAGATCCACCGTCGCGTGGCGGGCGCTCGCGAGGTGGCGCAGCTGATCATGCTGCGCGAGGAGCTGGCCGACCGCTTCGGCCCGATCCCGCCACCGCTCGAGAACCTGATCCTGCTCCAGGACGCCCGGATCAAGCTGGGTCGAGCCGGCGCGCGCTCCGTCGACTTCGCGGGCGGCCGGCTGTCGGTGACGCCGATCGAGCTCGACTCGCGCGGGGCCAAGGCGCTGCGCGAGCGCGTGCCGGAGGCGATGTACGAGTCCGGGCGCGAGACCGTGCGCGTGCGGCTCCCGGAGGAGCCGGCCGAGCGATTCAGGGCCGTGGTGAGTGCCGCGGAGGCGATTCTCGAGGTCGCCACCGAACCTCCCGGAGACTGAAATTCCTTTCGCTACCCTTCGCGCCCGTTCGCGATGACCCACGCTCTCAAAAAGTCAATTCTCGCCCTCGCCGTGGTCGGCCTCGGCGCCGCATCCTTCGCCGGTTGCGGCAACGACGTGCCCGCCGGCGCCGTCGCCAAGGTCGGCGACTCGACCATCACCCAGGACGAGTTCGACAAGTGGCTGAACACCGCCGCCAAGGGCACCGCCCAGGGCGGCACCGCCGTCGTTCCGGACCCGCCGGACTACACGAAGTGCGTCGCCGCCAAGGCCAAGACGCCCGTGCCCAAGGGCCAGAAGGAGCCCACGAACGACGAGCTCAAGAAGAAGTGCAAGAGCGAGTACGACGCGCTCAAGCGCGAGGTCATGCAGTTCCTGATCCAGGCCGAGTGGGTCCAGCAGGAGGCGGCTGACCAGGACATCAAGGTCACCGACGCGGAGATCAAGAAGTCATTCGAGGACCAGAAGAAGCAGGCCTTCCCGAACGACAAGCAGTACCAGGAGTTCCTCGCGAGCTCGGGGATGACCGAGGACGACATCCTCTTCCGCGTCAAGCTCGACCAGCTTCAGCAGAAGCTGACGCAGAAGGTCACCGAGGACGCCAAGAAGGTCTCGGACGACGACATCTCCGCGTACTACGAGAAGAACAAGAAGCGCTTCGCCCAGCCTGAACGCCGCGACCTGCGCGTGGTGCTGACCAAGACCGAGGCCAAGGCCGACCAGGCCAAGAAGGCACTCAACTCCGGGCAGCCCTTCAAGAAGGTCGTGAAGCAGTACTCGATCGACGAGGCGTCGAAGTCCCAGGCCGGCCTGCTCCCGGCCGTGTCCGAGGGCCAGCAGGAGAAGGCGTTCGACACGGCGATCTTCGAGGCCGAGAAGGGCAAGCTCGAGGGTCCCGTGAAGACCCAGTTCGGCTGGTACGTCTTCAAGGTCGAGAAGGTCACGAAGGCCTCGCAGCAGACGCTCGATCAGTCCAAGGAGACGATCAAGAACCTGCTCCGCTCGCAGCGCCAGCAGAAGGCCTTGGACGAGTTCATCAAGTCCTTCCGCGAGGACTACAAGGACAAGACGGACTGCGCCGACGACTACCGCGTGGCCGAGTGCAAGAACGCTCCGAAGGACGAGACCAACACCGGTCCCGCCTCCGGCGCCAACCCCGCTCAGCCGCAGCAGCCCGCTCAGCCGCAGCAGCCCGCGCCGACGCCGCAGACCCCAGAGAACCCGCAGCCGTAGTGACCGATCTCTCAGCCGCGCTCGAGCGGCTCGACGAGATCACACGCCGGCTCCGGCGGGAGTGCCCATGGGACAGGGAGCAGGACGAGCGCTCGATCGTGCCCCACACGATCGAGGAGGCGTATGAGCTGGCCGACGCGGCCCACTCGGGCGACGACGCCAAGCTGCTCGACGAGCTTGGCGACGTGCTCTTCCAGGTCTACTTCCTGTCGCTGCTGCTGGAGGAGCGCGGGCAGGGCAGCCTGGCCGAGGTTGCGGAGCAGTGCCGGCAGAAGCTGATCCGCCGTCACCCGCACGTGTTCGGGGATCGGGAGGCGGATACGGCCGGCGACGTGGTCCGCAACTGGAACCAGATCAAGCGCGACGACGAGCGCGGGGGCGAGATCTTCGGCGAGATCCCCGAGACGCTGCCCTCGACCCTCTACGCGAAGAAGGTGCTGAAGCGCGCAGCGGCGGCCGGACACGATTCTCGTCCGGACGACAAGCTTCTGGCCGCGGTCCAGGACCTCGTCGCCGCTGGCGAGGATCCCGAGCTCGCGCTGCGTAGGGCGGCCGACGAGTACAGACGAGAGGTGGAGGAAGGTTGAGCGGCATCGATCAGGTACACGGGCGTCAGATCCTCGACAGCCGGGGGAACCCGACAGTCGAGGTGGATGTCGTCCTGAAGTCGGGCGCCGCGGGGCGGGCCGCGGTGCCCTCGGGGGCCTCCACGGGCGAGTTCGAGGCGGTCGAGCTGCGCGATGGCGGCGACGCCTGGGCTGGGAAGGGCGCAACCAAGGCGGTCGCAAACGTCAACGGCGAGCTTGCGGAGGCGGTGCACGGCCTCGATCCCGCGGACCAGGAGGCGCTCGACCGCACGATGGTCGAGCTCGACGGGACTCCCAACAAGGCGCGGCTCGGCGCGAACGCGATCCTCGGCGTGTCGCTGGCGGGGGCCAAGGCGGCCGCCGCCGAGGCGGGTGCGCCGCTGTGGCGCTATCTCGGGGGCGAGGCGGCGCACGTTCTGCCCGTGCCGATGATGAACGTGCTGAACGGCGGAGCGCACGCCGACAACAAGGTCGACTTCCAGGAGTTCATGGTCGTGCCGGTGGGCGCGCCCACCTACTCGGAGGGGCTGCGCGTCGGCGTCGAGGTCTTCCACGCGCTCAAGCGCACGCTCCACGACCGCGGGCTGTCAACCGCGGTGGGCGACGAGGGCGGCTTCGCGCCCGACCTCGACTCCAACGAGGCGGCGCTCCAGATGCTGATCGAGGGGATCGAAGCGGCGGGCCACCGTCCGGGCGACGACGTGGCCATCGCCCTCGACCCGGCCACCAGTGAGATCTTCGACGACGGGGCCTACGTGCTCGAGCACGAGGGCCGCACGCTCTCCTCGGAGGAGATGGCCGACTACTGGGCCGAGATGGCCTCCCGCTACCCGATCGTCTCGATCGAGGACGGGATGGACGAGGAGGACTGGGAGGGCTGGAGGCTGCTCACCGAGCGGATCGGCGAGGGCGTGCAGCTCGTGGGCGACGACCTGTTCGTGACCAACACCGAGCGGCTGAAGCGCGGCATCGACCAGGGCGTCGGCAACTCGATCCTGATCAAGGTCAACCAGATCGGCACGCTCACCGAGACGCTCGACGCGATCCGGATGGCCGACGAGGCCGGCTACACCGCGGTGATGTCGCACCGCTCGGGCGAGACCGAGGACACCACGATCGCCGACCTCGCGGTGGCCACCGGCTGTGGCCAGATCAAGACGGGCGCCCCCTCACGGTCGGACCGCGTGGCCAAGTACAACCAGCTGCTGAGGATCGAGGAGGCGCTGGGCGGCGAC
>DASUQG010000411.1:0-10954 GCA_036280695.1 Thermoleophilaceae bacterium | reverse complement strand
ACCCGGCCGCTGCGGCGCTGCGGGGTGCCGAACACGTAGTCCCAGAACGGGGCGCTCACCCCGAAGCCCTTCGTGTCGTCCTGGAAGTGGTGGCGCATGTGGAGCTCGCGCACGAGCTTGCCCAGGCGCGTCCGCGGGCGGTGGTGATGCACGTGGTAGTGCGTCATGTCGTAGAGCAGGTAGCCGGAGAGGAAGCCCGCCAGGAAGATGTTGGCCCAGGGCGTGCCGAGCACGAGCACGAACAGGCCCCAGAAGCCGAGCGCGAGCGGGATGCTCACCGACGGCGGCATCACGAGGCGGAGGGGATCGTTGGGGTGGTCGTGGTGGACGCCGTGGATGATCCAGTGCAGCCGCGCTCCGATGCCCTCCTCGGGCTCGAAGTGGAAGATCAGCCGATGCATCCAGTACTCCGTGAGGGTCCAGAAGACGTAGCCCGCCAGCACGAGGCCGACAACCTGGATCGTCGTCGGCTCGCCGCGGGCGCCGACGGTGAAGGCCGCCACGATGGCGGGAACGAAGATCACCAGCGGGACCATCGGGTGGACGCGGGAGAGCCGGTCGAGGATGTCCGAGTCGAACATCCGTGGCGAGGCCTTCAGCGCATCAGTCCGTCGCGCGTCCACGCACTCGAATGTAGCGCACCGTGAGGGCAGGTCAAGGCGCGAGTTCGGGTTACCTAACTTCGCTCCCAGAGGGACGGCCACGACGCGATCAGAAACTCGAGCCCGAATGCCGCCGTCATGCCGTACACGACGGTCTCCGGATGTGAGGCCTCGCCCGAGAAAACGCGTCCGAGCAGGTAGCAGGTGACGGCTGCCATGAAGAGCAGCCTCACGGTGATCTCCTTGGTTGGAGTGTCGGCGCGCGCCGGGTTGGCGCTGTAACCGTCGGGTGAAGCAGACGTGAACGTCCCGTTGCCTGCGAATCTTTCGCCGTGCCCGACGAGCTTCGGCGAGTGACCGCAACGCGCTACGTGGCCCCGCTTCGCGAGGGCGGCTCCCTGCCTGGGCTGATGGAAGCGGACGACGAGGGCCTCTATGTGACCAAGTTCCGCGCGGCGGGCCAGGGCGAGCGCGCGCTCGTGGCCGAGGTCGTGGCGGGAGAGCTGGCACGCGCGATCGGGCTGCCGGTTCCCGACCTCGTGGTGGTCGAGGTCGCGCCGGCGCTCGGGTTGGCCGAGCCCGATCCGGAGATCCAGGATCTGATCGTCGGCAGCCCGGGGGAGAACCTCGGCATGGACTTTCTGCCGGGTGCCCTGCCGCCCGCCCTGCCCGACGACCCGGCGATCGGGGCCGAGCTCGCCGCCGATGTGGTGTGGTTCGACGCGCTCGTGACGAACGTGGACCGCACGCACCGCAACCCGAACCTGCTCGTCTGGCACGGCCGCCTCTGGCTGATCGACCACGGCGCCTCGTTCTTCCGCCAGCACGGCGATCGTCCGCTCGCCGAGACCGCCCGAGAGGAGGCGCCCATGCTTGCCGAGCACGTGCTGTTGCCGGTCGCGGGCTCGCTCGAGGAGGCGGACGAGCGGCTTGCGGAGCGCGCGCTAGCCGCGGTCGACACGGCCGTGGCGCTGGCACCGGACGCGTGGCTCGGCCCCGACCCCGCCGCCCGCCGCGACGATCTGGCCGACTTCCTGCGCGAGCGCCTCGCGCCGCCGCGGCCCTTCGTGAGGGAGCTCCAGCATGCCTGAGGCGGCGTTCAGCTACGCCGTCCTGCGCGTGGTGCCGAGGGTGGAGCGCGGGGAGGCGATGAACGTCGGCGTCGTCCTTTTCTCGCGCCAGCACGACTACCTCGACCTTCGCGTCCGGCTCGACGAAGGGCGGCTGCTCGCGCTCGACCCGGGCTGCGACCCGGGGCCGATCAGGGCCCAGCTCGCCGCGCTAACCGTCGTCGCGTCCGGCCAGGGCCACGGCGGCGTCCTTGCCGGCCTTCCCGCGTCCGACCGCTTCGGCTGGCTCACGGCGCCGTCGTCCACGATCATCCAGCCGTCCGAGGTCCACACCGGGCTCACCGACGACCCGGCCGCGACGCTCGACCACCTCTTCGAGACACTCGTGGCGTGAGGTACGCGGCCTTCCTCCGGGCGGTGAACCTCGGCCGCAACCGGCGGGTGAGCGGCGCCGAGCTGCGCGCAATCTTCGAGAAGCTCGGCCTCGAGGACGTGGCGAGCTTCAGGACGAGCGGGAACCTGGTCTTCGAGGCCCCGCGCGACATGACCGCGCAGATCGAGAAGGCGCTCGAGAGCGAGCTGGGCTACGACGTCGGCGTGTATCTGCGGACCGCCGCGGAGCTCCGGGAGATCGCCTCGCACGACCCGTTCAAGCCAGCCGAGACGAAGGCGTCGAAGGGCAAGCTCCAGGTCTCGCTGCTCTCCGACAAGCCGACCGCCGCCAAGCGCAAGCAGGTGCTCGCTCTCGCCACCGATCAGGACCGGCTGGCATTCGGGAAGCGCGAGCTCTACTGGCTTCCGAGCGGCGGCACGATGGAGTCCGAGCTCGACCGCAAGGCGATCGATGCGCTGCTCGGTCCGACGACGATGCGCACGAAGGGCACGGTCGAGCAGCTCGCGGCGAAGTACTTCGCTACGTGAGATCGTGCCCGTCATGAGCCACGCCTTCACCGCAGCGATCGCCGCCCGCGACGCCAACGCCCTGATCGACACGCTCGCCCCAGAGGTCATCCTCTACTCGGCCGTCACCAACGCGCCCTTCGAGGGGCGCGAGGTCGTGGCGGACACCTACCGCAGCGTCATCGAGTCGTTCGAGGAACTGCGCGTGGTGGACGAGTTCGAGAACGGCGACACGCACGCTTGCTTCTGGGAAGGTCGGATAGAGGGCCGCTACGTCTCCGGCGCCGATCGGCTGCGCCTCGACCCTGAGGGGAAGGTCCGTGAGATCACGGTGCTGGGCCGCCCGATGTCCGGAGTCGCGACGTTCCTGACCGGGATCGGGCCGCGCCTGGCGCGCCGGCGCCGGGGCGGGCTCGTGGCCCGCATCCTGCGAGTCACGGCGCTCCCGCTCCCCCCGCTGCTCGCGCTGCTCGACCCGGTCAGCCGCTGGATTCTCAACGCCCGCTCGCGCTGAGGCCCGCTACTTATCCGGGACGATTTTTCGCCGCAAGGTATTTGCCTCGCCGCACGGCCTCGACGGCCGGCTTCCCCGGCTCGAATGACGCGTCGCGTCCCTTGCAGATCTCGGTCATTGCGTAGTACACGCTTCGGCCGGTGCGGTTGAGCGTCTGCTTCAGCCGGTGCTTTCTCAGGACGGGCTCACGGGCGAGCGCAAACTCCGCGTGGATCACCAGCCGCTCGCTGTCGGGATGCAACGGCTGCCTGCGAAGGTCGCCGCAGGTCACGGCGTAGGGATTGCGCTCGACCTCCCTCGCATGGTCCGGGTCCGGGGTACCACTCACGCGGCGCTCCGGCTCGTCACCGCACCCCGCAGCCAAGGCTGGGGCGGCAAGGAGGAGGACAAGGCAGCCGCCCGCGCACCGAAGCCTCATCGGCCGAGTGTGCCAAGGCTGGGACACGCAGGCAAGGTTAGGTGCGCCACAGCCGTTGCAGGGTGGCGGGCGGGTCAAAACCCCGGATACGCTGGGCTTCCGTGTCGAAGCTCCGGGTTGTCCGCGCGGTCGCCTTCGCGGCGGTTGTGGCCGTCGTGGCCGGCCTGGTTGTAGGCGGACGCGATCCGGCACCGTCGCGGCCGGTCGAGCGCCATGCCAATGAGCACTCCGGCCGCCCGCAGACGATCGTGACGGTCGTTTTCGACGAGCTGCCGCTCACATCGCTAATGGGTCGGGGCGGCCAGATCGACGCCGAGCGCTACCCCGCGTTTGCCGGCCTGGCACGAGACGCCAACTGGTACCGCGCCGCCACGGCCGTGCACGACAGCACCGCGCTGGCGGTCCCCGCGATGCTCGACGGGCGCTACCCGCGTCCCGGCCTGCGCTCGGACGCCTACTCGCATCCGGCCAACCTGTTCACGCTGCTCGCGTCGTCGTATGAGGTGAACGCCTCCGAGGAGGCCACCGGGCTCTGCCCGACGAGCCTCTGCGAGCCGCTCCCCGGAAACACCCTCAGCCATCTCGCGCGCGGGAAGGTCGAGCGCTTCCGCAGCTTCGTGCGATCGGTGCGGCCCACGACCCGGCCCGCACTCTGGTTCAAGCACGTGCTGCTGCCGCACGTGCCCTGGCAGTTCTACCCGTCCGGCCGCCGCTACCGCCGCCATGCGCCGGAGCCGATCCCGGGCCTGAACAGCGAGCTCGGGTTCGACGTGCAGTGGCTCGTGAAGGTGTCCTACCAGCGCCACCTGCTGCAGCTGGGCCTGGCGGACCGGCTGCTCGGCGAGCTGCTCGGACGCCTGCGCCGGCAGGGCCTCTACAGGGACGCGCTGATCGTGGTCGTGGCGGACCATGGGATCGGGTTCCACCTCGGGATGGAGCGCCGCGCGGTCACGCGCAGGAACCCGCAGGACCTGGCGCCGGTCCCGCTGCTGGTGAAGCTGCCCGGCCAGCGCCGGGGGAGAGTGGTCGACCGGCACGTCGAGACGATCGACGTGCTGCCCACGATCCTCGAGGTCGCCGGCGTGCCCGCCCCCGCCCGGCTCGACGGGCGCTCGCTGCTGAGCCCGGTGGCCGCGCAGGCGCGCCAGGTGCGGGTGTTCCACCGGATCGGGAAACGGCTGAACACGGTCGGCGGCGACTACATCTTCCGGCCCGGCGCGCTGGAGCAGCGCTGGCAGGCGGCCGTCCGCCGGAAGCTGGAGCTGTTCGGAAGCGGCGGCGGCCGCGACCCGAGCGCGCTGTATCGGATCGGGCCGCACCCGGAGCTGCTCGGCCGCCGAGCGGCGAGCCTCCCGCGCGTGCACGGACGCGCGACGGCGCTGATTCACCAAGCGGAGGACCTAGCGGCGGTCGACCCCGCCTCCGGCTTCGTGCCCGGCGAGATCACCGGTGAGCTCCCAACTGGCCAGCCAGGCGGAGGCCGCCCGATCGCTGTGGCCGTGAACGGCACCATCGCGGCGACCGGCTGGACCTTCTCGCTCGAGGGCTCGCGGGCCGAGAACTTCGAGGTGATCGTCCCGGAGCAGACCTTCCACCGCGGAGCCAACGAGGCGCGTGTCTTCGAGATCGTGACGCGCCGCGCCGGCACGGCGCTCCGACTCCTCTGACCAAACGAGTCAGGTCGTCCCGATCGCGTTGACGCAGTTGATTACGCCTTGCGCCTCTGTGCTCAGGGCCTCTGCGACGCCGAGATTGACGAACTTAGGCTTGGGCGCGGTGGCCAGCAGGGTCAACGTCGTCTGGAAATCACTCAGCTTTGCGACGGCATCCGCGTTCTTGCCCGCAGCGAGCTTCGTGGTGGCGGCGTCGAGCTTTGCGACCAGGCCGTTGAAGTCCTTCTGACTCGTAAAGGAGGTCTGGGCGTCGACGGTATTGCCTCGGAGCGTTGTGAGCTGCGCTTGGCAGTCGCCGGCGGTCGAGGCCGAAGCGGCTCCGGCCGCAACGACTTGTAGCGAAAGCAGTGCTGCTAGAACCACGATCAGGCGTGTCAGTTTCATGGGATTTTCTTCCTAGGTTGATGTGTCGAAGTCCCGCACCGCCGCGACCCCACGGGGCGCGCGCCGGGCGTGAGGAGCGAAGGTAGCTACGCCGGCCCCCTGCGCCCACGGGGGCGCATTTTCTTGGCGCCCATGCACCAGAGCTGTTCTGGCAGTACCGCCGAGGGCTTCCCACGGGCCGGGAATTTCGAGATGATCGCCCCGGAGCCGGAGTTTCACCTTGGCCCGAACGAAGCACAGCTCTTCGAGACCGTCAGCCGGTGACGTCGCGTGGGTGCTCGCCGTCGCACTCGTCCTTGCCCTGCTCGCTCCCGCGTCCAGCTCCGGCGCCCCGGGGGACACCTGCCCGCCCGGGACGGCGCTGACGCCGGCCTACGACTTCGTCGAGCTCGGCCAGAAGACGCCGCTGGTCGCCACGCACGAGCTGACGATCGTCGCGAGCTTTCCCGACCGGGTCCGGGGCGTGACGCTGTCGGTGCCGGACGGTGTCCGCATGATTTCTCGAAGCGGCCCGCGGATGAAGCTGATCGTTCCCCTGGGCGCGAGCCTGGCGGTGACCGCGAACTGGATCCAGGGCAACCCGCTCATTCCCGGCAACGACCCGGACGACCCGGAGACGAACTGCTCGGCGAGCGCGACGACCGCATTGCCCGTCACCGCAACTCGGCCCAGCCGGGCGTACTACCTGAGGAAGGCCCCCGGCACGGACTCCTATGTGGCGTTCGCGGTGGTTCGTGATCCCCAGCGAGGAGACGCGTCGCCGCTCACGATCTCGCTTCGCGTGGCCGCCAGCGCCCGCTTCCCGTCAGCCAGGGCGACGCAGCGCAAGATGCCCGTGGCGATGAGGCCGAGCGAGCGCCGCCGCTACGCGAAGCGCATCCCGAAGGAGGAGTTCGCGACGACCGCGCTGCGCTGCCGCTACTACGACCTGATCTGTAACCGCCGTCTCAAGCTGTCGTCATGGGCGTCAGCCCTCCAGTATCCCGGCCGGACCATCAGGGCCCGTAACCTGAACGGAGGAGCCCTGCTCTCATACGTGCAGCCGTTCAGGATCGTCGCGCCGTACGGAGTGATGGTCAACGTCATCGTGGGCGACCCATTCCGGAGCGCCCCGGCCGCCGCGTTCGACATCCAGGTACGGCAGTCCGGCGAGGTGGTCGGACGGGCGCGCGCAGCGTTCCGCTGCCGCCGGGAGCGAACCCAGTTCGGCGAGTACTTCCACCGCTGCCGCGCCGTGCGCCGACAGTTCGGCTGAGGAGTACCGCCACGGGGAATTCGAACGCCGTGCGACCTCGCCGGGTTTTTCCTGCTAATCGCCGGTTCTGCCGTCTGAGGCCGGGATCCAGGTCGTTGCTGCGATCTGGCTGAATCCGGCTGGATCCGGCATGGCGCGGAGTCGACTTCGGCGCAACTGGGGCGCAGCTGCTGTCCGCGCATGGCGGATAGCGCCGCACGTGCCTAGGAGCTACGAAGCCACGAGATCCGCCGTCGACCTCCTGCGCGTGAGGCTCGACAAATCCGGCGTGGCGCCGAACTGCCGGTAGAGATCGAGGAGCGTAGTGCTTTGGTCCTCTGTCCTGTGCACAGTCGGGCGGGTGCCCGGCAGTTTCCAGATGCGTCGGTGGTTTATGAAGGTCCAAGCAAGCGACGACGCCGCCCCACTCGGCGTCGCTACCACACGGCGTCATGCCGAGGGTCCCCAACGCCGAGCGCGTGACCGAGCGGACGGCTCGCCACGGACGGAGCGCTCGCACCGCGGTCTAGATGCCAGTTGATTGCTGAATGCTCAGCAGGTATGGTCTGATTGGCTGCGGCTAACGTCGGCGTCTGGGCGAACTGGGACTCGAAAGGGGGCGGTCGGCTTGGGCACAGTCGCAGGGGATCGATACCTCCCTATCGGTGTGGTCTTGCTTTTGCTTGTTGTCTTCTTCTCGTGCGTCGCAGTGGCTTTCGCCTATATGCACGGATACAACGGCGTGGATCACGGGATGAGGAGTTCCACGGAGCTCGCCTTTTTGTACGACAACCTGACCAACCCCCCCGGAAATCAATGGTCGACGGTTGAGGGCCGCCATTACTTTGACGACGGGTCCTACAACAGGCAGTGCTACTTGGCTACTTACGGAGATGCGCCTTGCTCCGCCGAGCGGGGCAGCGCGATATGCCAGAAGCGCTATGTCGGAGGAACGGACGGCCTTATGCCGAGGCATTGGGTTCGCCTCGGGCCGAGTTGTCCGGGAGATATCCATGGGTGACGAGATAGGTGGCAAGCGGATGGCCGGTCGACGGTTTCTCGTATTCGGTCTGGTGGCTGCAGTGGCTGCGGCAGGGGGCACGGCTTGGGCTGTCACGCAGGCTGATAACCCCCCGGGTCTGCCCGCGGCGACGGCGGGGATAGTCGCGCAGGGAACGGCGCCAAGCGGTGCGCCCTACACGATCTCCCGGATCGACCCGCAGCAGGTCGGCAGGGACCCGTCCGAGGCGTTCTGTTTCGAGATATCTACTCCAGGCCCGCGTGCGCAGGCGTGTGCTCCGGTGCCCGATGAAGCTGGGCGCATCAACGGTCAGCCGCAGCGCCCATCGTTTGCACTACTCGGTTCGGACCGGTTCTTTGTGGCGATTGCTCCCCGAGGAGTGGACGCGATGAAGGTTGGGGTCGTCGGGCAGGGGCACGCGGGAACATCGCGGTCGTTTGACGCCGGCCCCGCCGGAAGGCTTCTACTAGCCATTGTCGGCGGGCGTATGACAGGGTCGCGCGACCCCTCAGCCTCGCGGGACTACGAGGTGCGCCTGCTGGACGCGAACGGCCGTAGCCTGCGCGCGATCGCTGTGAGCGATCCCCGCGAGTAGTCGTCGACTCGTCCAGACGAAGCGGGTGTCCCCAGCAGCACCTGCCACCCAGCTCGACTATCAGGACGCCGCTATGCAGCGATAGCGGGGCGGACTGGGGCGCGCCCCACTGTCCAAAGACGAGACCCCGCTTGCGGTGCGGGGTCCGGGGCAGTACCGCCACGGGGATTCGAACCCCGGTTTCCGCCGTGAGAGGGCGGCGTCCTAGTCCCCTAGACGATGGCGGCGCGGCGAGCGATTCTAGCGGCCTCGCCCGAGTGTGCCCATATGACGGCGGCGGTGGGGTGGGGTATGCTCCGCGGCGTTCAACGGCCGGTGGTCGAGGGAAGTCGGGTGTGAATCCCGCGCGGTCCCGCCACTGTGAACGGGCGCTGATGCGTCGCAGGTAGCCACTGGGGAGCCGACGGCTTTCCGGGAAGGCGCGGCGTGGAGCTCGGAGCCAGGAGACCTCACTCCGGCCGATTTCATACGACCCTCGAGGAAAGGGTGTTTCTCACATGCGAATCGTTCTCTCAGCCGTCGCAGCGGCATGCTGCGCGCTGGCGACTGCCGGGCCCGCCGCCGCGTCAATTCCAGTCGACCTTCGGGTCGAGGGTGCGGCCGGCAAGGCTCTGACCGCCGACCGCTACATCACCGACAGCACGAGGATCAAGACCGCGAAGCAGCCTCCCAACTGCAACGGGTCCGGCAAGAACGTGCGGATTCCCGGTACCACCGCGCTCGGCACGCTCGTCGACGGCGCGCTCGTGAACAGCCGGCTCGACCCGCTGCTCGTGAGCGACGAGTTCAGCTTCGGCCTGTTCGTCTGCGGAGTCGGCGGCAGCAACGCCAGCGGCTCCAACTTCTGGCTTTACAAGGTGAACCACGTCGAACCGGCCGTCGGCGGCGAGGCGTTCAACCTCCAGCCGGGCGATGACGTGCTCTGGTACTTCGTCAACGGCGCGCTCAACGGCGGCGATGAGCTCGAGCTGGGCGCGCCGGCCCGGGTGCAGCCGGGCCAGCAGTTCGACGCGACGGTGTCTGCGTACGACCGGACCGGCGTGAAGCGCCCCGTGACCGGTGCGACCGTTACGGGAGGTGGGGCGACGGCGACGACGGATGCATCCGGCGTGGCCCACCTGACCCTCGATCGGGTCGGCAACCGGACGCTGCGTGCGACGCTCGACCCGAACATCCCCTCCGCGCCGACGAAGGTCTGCGTGAACGCGGATCTCTCGAACTGCGCGCCCGCGCGCGGGAGCCGGATCTGGGGAAGCCGCCGCGACGAGTTCATCCGTGGCACGGCCGGGCGCGACCGCGTCCTGGCGGGGGCGGGTAACGACAGCATCGCAGTCCGCCGCGGCTCCGTGGACAGGGTCCGCTGCGGCCGCGGGAGCGACACGGTCCGGGCCGGCCGGCGCGACCGAGTCGCGCGCGACTGCGAGGTCGTGCGGCGTCGCGGCAGGCAGTGACGCGATCGCCAAGGCTGCCGGCCTCGGTGCTCGTCGCCCTCGTGGCGGCGGGCACCGCGGTTCCGGTCCCGGCGTTCGCCGCCGCGCCGAAGGTGAAGCAACTCGTGGTGTTCCGAAGCGGCGAGGCGATTCAGCGGACGGTGAGTACGCGCCAGGCGACCGTCCCGGTGGGCGGCCGGCGCTGTGCGGCCGGCGATGGAACCGCGCTGGCTGCGCTCGTGCGCAGCAAGGTCGGCCGCCTGCGGCTGCGGGACTTCGGCGCCTGCTCGATGCGCCCGCGCGATTCGGCGAGCCTCCTCGTGACCGGCATCCGCTCCAACCGCAACCGCGGTGAGCGCGGCTGGGTCTACAAGGTGGGTCGCCGCGCCGCGACGGCCGGCGCCGCTGACATGAGCGGTCCGTTCGGCAACGGGCGGCTCAGGGCGGGCCAGCGCGTGACGTGGTTCTACTGCCTCCGGGCGACCGACTGCCAGCCCACGCTGACGGTGCGCGCGACGCCGGTGGCGGGTGGAATCGTCGCCAGAGTCAGCGGCTACGACGACGGCGGCGACGGCGGTCCTATCGCGGGCGCAACCGTCACGGCGTCGGGCGTGACCGGCCTGACCGCGGCGGACGGTGGCGTGCAGCTGGCGCTGCCGCCGGGCACGCACCGGGTCGTCGCGCGCAAGGACGGCCTCGTGCGCTCCTTCACCGAGCGGGTCGAGGTGCCGTGAGGCGTGCCCGCGCGCTCCTTGCAGCCCTGCTGGTGGCCGGCCTCGCGCCCACGGCCGCCGGCTGCGGCCTCGGCGAGGGGAACGAGCGCGCCGGCGGCGGCGCGACGCTGCGCGTCACGCGCGACTTCGGGCACGAGGAGATCGGCGCCACCCGTCTCGACAGCGTGCGCGAGGGCGAGACGGTGATGCGCATGCTGCGCTCCGACTTCGACGTGACCACCCGCTACGGCGGCCGCTTCGTCCAGTCGATCGACGGCGTCAAGGGCGAGGGCGCCGGCGGCCAGGTGGACTGGTTCTTCTGGGTGAACGGCCTCGAGGCCGACAAGGGTGCCGCCGAGTGGGAGGTCCTGCCCGGCGACCGCATCCAGTGGGACCACCG
>DASUQG010000410.1:0-3392 GCA_036280695.1 Thermoleophilaceae bacterium | reverse complement strand
CCGTAGCGGTCGACGAGCATCATGGCCCAGCGCGCCATGTCCGCGTTGTCGCGAGGCTGGTACGCGAACCGCGTCCCCGGCTTCTTCGAGTAGAACTCCGGCGCCTTCACCAGGACGGGTAGAAGCGTGATGTTGTGCTGCGCGGCATCCAGCACGTAGCGGTCATACCAAGTGAAGTCGAAGCTGTTGGGAGCGACCTCCATCAGCGACCAGTCGAACGTGACCCTGAGGACCTGGACGCCGGCGGCCCGCTGCTGCGTGAGTGCCTTGTCGCGGTATGGCCCGCCGTTGCCGTAGAGGTCGTCGGCGGTCATCCCGACGAAGCCGGCCGGCGGCGCGGCGGAGGCGCTGGCGGGTATGGCCAGCGCGAGCACGACAGCGACAGCGAGCACAGCACGAACGACGAGGGGCATGAGCGAGTCCAGGCGGGTCTGGGGCGGAGTCCGCCCTCAGTCTGGCATCAACCGCAGCCTTTTGGCCACTTTTTTATACGAAGCCAGCGCGGGTTTCGCATGTCCATCAAGGCGCAGAAGCCCGGTGTGGAGGCCAAAGAAGTCGCGCCCGCCCGCATAGGGAGTGGAATCGCGCCAATTGAAGTAGACCACCCCGCGGATGTGCAGGTCCCGGCGCCGCCGGGCCAGAGCGAGCACGGTCTCCTCCAGCAGCTCGGCCTGTCGCGGCTCGCTCACCCGGAAGTCGCTGCGCGGCCCGCCGGTCGCCCAGCCGAGCTCCGTGACCCACACCGCCGGGTTGTCGCCGTTCTCCGATGCGACCGCCCGTACGGCCCTCACCGTGTCGAGCACCCCGCGTGCGTCGAGTCCGTACGGGTTCACGGCGAGCGTGTCGAAAGCATCCGCGCCGCCAGCCGCATACATCGCGGCGACGTAATCGCGAAGCGGCACACCGAGGCTGCTGTCCGGCAGCCCCGCGGTGATGATCTCGGCCGTCGGGTCCACACTCCGGATCCCGCGCCCGGTCGCCCGCAGGAGCCGGACGTACTCGGCCGCGTCGGGGCCGCTCGGCCAGTACGCCGGGAGGTTCGGCTCGTTCCACACCTGCCAGGAGCGAACGGGCAGCCGCGGCAGCTCCGGATGCTCGCGCCAGAAGCTCCCGCCAGGGCCATAGCGGCGCGCGATCAGCGCCCCGAACTCACCCATGTCGGCCGGGCGGCGGGGCGGGTAGGTCCCGTGCCGCGGCTCGGCGGGCGCGCTCGAGCGGAACGGCGGCGGGTTGAAGAGGATCGGAAGCAACCGCAGGTGCCGCCTGGCCAGCGCGGACACGTATCCGTCGTAGAACGAGAGGTCGTAGCGGCCCGGGGCGGGCTCGACGCGCGCCCAGTCGAAGGTCTGGCGCAGGAGACCTGCTCCGGTCGAGCGCACGCGGTCGAGGTTCTCGCGCCGGTACGCGCCGGGCTTGCCGAACGCGTCTTCGGCCACGAGCCCGAGGAAGCCACGCGCCGGGCGCGAATCGTCATCTTCGCCGCCGCCGGATCCGCCGCTCAGCACCGCGAGCACCGCCAGGCAGGCGGCGAGCGCAGCGGCGCCGGCGAGCGGACCCCTAGCCTGGCGCGACACGGCGGCGCGGGCGCCGCCCGGCGAGCAGCGGGAGCGCGGCGATCGCGAACGCTATGAGCAGGACCTGCGCGGCGAGCGGTACGTCGGAGCCGCCGTCCTCGACGCCGGCCCGGGCGGAGGCATCGCCTCGCGCGCCCGCGGCCGGCTGGGCACCCACGAACACGCCTCGCTCGAGCTGGGCGTCGGAGAACCGCACCGGCTCGCCGAAGCGAAGCCGCTCGACGAAGCGCTTCGCCCGCTTCTCCACCGCCGCCTTCGGAAACGGCTCGTAGAGGCCGTTCCCGCCCTGAGCGGAAACGGCCGGTGCAAGCGCCAGGAGAAACGCGGCCGTGATCACGACGGCCAGAGGTCTTGCGGCCCGCGCCATGTGAGATTCACGATACTCGGAGAATGGCTCGCCGAGTGGGAGAACGACCGCTGGCGGTCGGCGCGGGGCTGATCGTGGCGCTCGAGGCGCTGCTCGGCTCGGCCGGCGCCTCGGCGCCGCTGCTGTCGGTCGCCGCGCTGGCGCTCGCGCCGGGACTGGCCCTTGCGCCGCTGCTTCCGGTGCGCGTGCGAGAGAGCCCTATCTCGGTGCTCGCCGCGGCTCCCGTGCTCGGCTTTGCCGCGAGCTCGGTGCTGCTGATCACGCTGGCGAGCGCCGGCGTCTCGCTCGACCCGACCGCGATCCGGCTCGCGCTGGCCTCCCTGGTGGCCGTCGGCCTGCTGCTGCCCTGGCCCGAGGCGGCCCGCCCGCCGAGCCGCGCAGACCTCCCGGTGGCGGCCGGTCTGGCGCTGGCGCTCGGGCTCGGAGCCCTGCTTCAGCAGCGCGTGATCGGCGGCGATCCGATTCCGGGCAACGACTGGGCGAAGTACCTGCTGTACGCCGACGAGGTCGCTTCGCACGGCCAGCTCCTGATCGACAACCCGTTCTGGATGCTCGGCGTCCCGTTCCGCGAGGACCCGGGCGTGCCGGCGCTGTACGGCTCGTTCCTCTCGTTGACCGGCGAGCCGGCGTCGACGCTCGCGCACGGCATCTGGGTCTTCGCGATTTCCTCGATCCTCGCGGTCTTTGCGCTGACGCGCGCGTTCTGGGGCGACCTGGCAGGTGTGATCGCCGCCGGGCTCTGGGCCGTCCTGCCGATCTCGCACGACATCCTCGCGTGGCACGGCGCCCCGAACCTGGCGGCGATCTGCCTGCTGGCGCTCGTCCTCGCCTACCTGGCGGTGCTCACGTCAGGCGAACTCGAGCGCGGTGAGGCGGTCGGGCTCGGCCTGCTGCTGGTGGCGCTCGCGGCCAGCCACCGGCTCAGCACGCTCGTGGGAGCGATGGCCATCGCGGTGACGCTGGCGTGGGCTCTCGCAGCGGCGGACGCGAGCACCCGCCGCCGCATCCTGAGCGGCTGCGGCGTGACCGGGCTGGCAGCGCTCGTGCTCAGCCCAGGCGTGGTCTACGACCTCGTCGAGCGCGCGCGAACGTTCGGCGGCACGCAGGACTACCGCGCCTACCTCTCCGCCAAGGTGAACCTCGGGCCGGTGGCCGGCGATCTGTCGGTGATCTTCACCGTGCTCGCCGTTGCGGCGCTCGTGTTCGCCGTGAGGCTCGCGGGCCGCGACCGCGCCGTGGCCGCGCTGCTGTCGCTGCTGGCGGTGGTGATCGCGCTCGCCTACTCGTGGCTGCTCGAGATCCCCACCGCGTACTTCCGCATGGCGTACTACCTGCCGCTCGCGCTGGTCCCGCTCGTGGCGCTGGTGATGGTGCGGCTGCTCACGCCGCGCCGCGCCGCGCTCGCGGGCGGGCTCGCGGCGCTGGCGATCTCCTACTTCGCCTGGGGACAG
>DASUQG010000409.1:0-5262 GCA_036280695.1 Thermoleophilaceae bacterium | reverse complement strand
ATCAGGTTCGACCACTGCTCGGGCGCGAGCACCGCGAGCGCCTGCTTGCCGAGCTTCTTGTTCGCGCCGAACATCGGCTGGAAGCCCACGTGGATGTGGTCGTTGTGGTCGGCCATCGCGAAGGTCGCGCCGCCGATCTCGAACAGCGAGATGATCTGCGCGGGCGCCATCGTGCCCTGGAGCTGCATCAGGCGGCGCACGGCCTGCTCGGTGATCCCGCCGGCCTCCTGGTGGCCGAGGACCGGGATCCCGTTGACCGTCGCGATGTCGACCGCGTTGCCTGAGGAGTGGTGCGAGACGTTGCCCGAGGTCGTGTAGACGCCGTGGCCGCACTTGAGGGAGGTCACGCCCGGCTTCAGCCCGGACTCGGCGAGGTACGCCAGCGTGGCGAGCACGCGGCGGTCGATCTGGCCGGAGCGGATGTCGTCCCGGCCGCACCCGTAGATCTCGATGCGCTCGTCGGAGAGGACGCGCTTCTCGAGCAGCGGCTTCGGCAGCAGCAGGATCTGGCCGATCGACATGGCGCCCGCGCCGTCCTTGCCGTGGAGGACGTTGCGACCGGAGGCGCGGTAGATCGCCGTGGCCTCGAGCAGCTTCCAGCCGTCGAGGATCGGCTTCGGGTCGATGTTCGGCGCGCCGCGGCCGGCGGGGCGGATCGAGAAGTCGAGGTGGGCGGCGGTGGTCCGCTCGGTGCGGCCGATGCGACCGATGATCGTTCCGCCGATCACGCGCGAGCCCTTCTTGAGCGGGCGCAGCCGGACCTTGTCGGGGTCGAGGCCGAAGGGCCGCGAGAAGTAGTTCTTGTAGGTCTCGTACTTGCCGTTCTTGCGAGCCTGGGAATCGAGCAGCTGCTCGAGACCGCCGGCCTCGCGCGCGCCCGGCACGTCGGGATGCGCGAACAGGCGCTCCTTGACCGGAGCGGAGGCCTGCGCGTCGGAGGCGGGCACGTCGCCGCCACGGTCGCGCCCGGCCTTCTTGTCGGAGGCGTCCAGCTGGCGGCCGGCCGACGCGGGCTGGTCGGGCTTCGGGTCGCCGTTCGCGGACACGGCGCGCGCGGAGCGCTTGGGGTCGTTCGCGTCCTGCTTGGGCACCGGGTAGAAGCGCGAGACCTCGCCGAGGTGGGCGTAGGTGTAGCGGTTCCCGTAGACGTCCTGGAGGACGACGTGGCGGCCGAGCTTGCGGTTGCGGCCGATCTTCTTGATCTCGCCGTCGTTCACGGCGACCACCGGCGAGCCCTTGCTGGCGAAGATGTCGACGCTGCGGCGGTTGTCGTCCGACTCGATCAGGTGGGCCGCGTTCTCACCGCGATTCACGCGCTTCAGGAGCTGCCGCTCGGCGATGTCGTCTGCATAACGCGCGCGCGCGAAGACAGGGAAGCGTCCCTCGGTGAGCCCGGTGAGCGAGCCGATCAGATCGGCGGGCACGCCTGCGATCAGACGCGCGCGAAGCAGGACCGAGTCCACGTACCAGTCGGCGTGGTTGTAGGCGAAGATCGCTCGGCGGACGTCCTCCTCGTAGCCGGCGGCCTTGAGGTAGCGCGCGGCGGCGAAGATCGCGTCGACCGGGTTGTACGGATCCTTGCGACCGTCCTTGTTCGCGTCCGTCCCATACATCTTCCAGGTGGAGGGCATGAACTGCATCCAGCCGAGGGCGCCGGCGGACGACACGTTCAGGTTGCGGCCGTAGTCCGTCTCGATCTCGTTGATGGCCGCGAGGACCTCCCAGCGCACGCCGTACTCGATACCGGCGGCCTGGTAGATCGACAGCAGGAAGGGCGGCACGCGGAACTTGCGGATGATGAAGTTGGGCACCCCCGAGGCGGTGGAGGGGCCGGGGAGGGCGTCGATGAAGCCGGGGTTGTTCCGCGTCGGCGTGCCGTCGCCGTTGCGGAGCGGGGAGTGGCGGCCGCGGCGCCTCGCGCGCGAGAGCCGGTCCCTGGTTCCCACGAGATCGCCGGCGCGCTCGCGCGTGCCGTCGGGCCGCACGCGAGTGCCCGAGTCCGTGTTCTCCTGGGGCGAGCCGCCGGTGGAGGTCGGCCCGCTGTCGCCGGTCGGAGCCGGGGCCGGCCCGTCGCTGTCCGGCGTCGTGGTGGTCGGCGGCTCAACGGGGACGGTGGGAACGGTGGGGGTCGTAGGCACGGTCGGCGTCGGGACCGGCGTGCCAGGCAGCTGGATGTCGCCCAGGTCGGTGCCGTCCGGTGCGTCGACCTGCACGGGCACGACCGTGCCGTCGGCGAGCTCGACGTAGACGGTCTGCGTCTGCGCAGCCGCGGGCAGGCTGAGCGCGGTGAGCGCGGCCACGGCAAGAAGTCCTGCCGCAAGCAGGAGGGTAAGAACCCGCGTCTTCATCCGTGCTGTTCCAGCTCCTCCCTCGGGACGCCGCAGACGTTCGCGCGCAGGCGCGCGCGAGCTTTGACCACCTGCTGCGGCCTGAACGCTACTTGAGGGCTTTGCGCTGCGCAATGGGGAACCGTGGGGTCGGGACGAGGTAGCCGCCGGGGGGCGGGTATGCGAGATCTCGTCGTTGTATCGACCGGCCCTGCCCATAACTTCAATACCGCCCTCCCGCGGACTGGACACCCCACTAACGCCTCATGCGCGGTCCAGTTGAGGGGATTGTTCCTGCGGCAGAGCTATTCAAACGCGGATAAGGCTCAAGTCGAGGGTTAGGGTAGTGCCTCATGGCGTCACCGCGCATCCCTTCGGCGCCCTTGATGTACTCTCCTCCGCGATGGCGGCCCCCGAGCAGGACGAGCGCTTCGTCGACCGCATCTCCCGGCAGGGTGAGGAGGCCCTCGGCAAGATCGCCGAGGAGCTGATCTCGAACCCCGTCGTGAACGGTGCGATCGCCCGCGCGTTCGAGGCGCGCGAGAAGGCCCTCCAGGCGCAGGAGGCCGCGATGGGCGCGCTCAACCTGCCCTCGGCCGCCGATATCGAGCGCGTGACGCGCCGGATCAGGTCGGTGTCGCAGCGCCTCGAGGGCATCGAGGACGCGATCGACCGTCTCGACGAGCGCGTCGCGGGCGCCACCACGGCGTCGGGCGACCAGCGCCTCGCGCGGATCGAGGCTCGCCTCGACGAGATGGCGCGCGACCTCGCGGCGCTCTCCGCACTGGTGGCTCCTGGCGAGGAGCCGATGCCGCGGGCGCAGGAGCGCCTGACGGTCACGGACTCCTGAGCGCCGCATAGCCGGCCTCGCCCACCCGCACACCCAGGTCCACAATCTCCTCCGCGCCCATCCGCCGGGCGCCGTTCGACCCAGGCACATCGGTCACCCCGAGCACGCAGGCGGCGGCCACGCCTCGCCGGGCGGCGATCTGGAAGATCGTGGCCGCCTCCATCTCCACCGCCAATGCGCCGCGCTCAGCCCACCCGGCGGCCGCGCCGCCGCGCGGGTCGTAGAAGAGGTCGCTGCTCGCGACCGTGGCCGGGCGCGCGCCGGCGGCCACGAGTCGCTCGAACAGCTCGGGGTCGGGGGTGAGCGGAGCGTCCGCGCCGAGGGCGGAGCTCGTGCCGTCCGCCGGGAGCACCGACCCGACGGCGAGCAGCGTGCCGAGCTCGAGCTGCGCGTCGAGCGCCCCGCAGGTCCCGATCCGGACGAGCCGCGTCGCGCCGAGCGCGATCAGCTCCTCGCACACGATCGCCGCGCTCGGGCCGCCCATCCCAGTGGTCTGCACCGTCAGGGGCTCGCCGTCGGACGCGATCCCCGTGTAGCCCCATAGTCCACGCGCGTGATTGAACATCTTCGGCGGCGTCTCGAGCAGCGCCTGCGCCACTGCAAGCGCCCGGCCGGGGTCGCCGGGCAACAGCACCCGCTCGGCCAAGTCGGTCGTCGGCCGGAGGTGGTTCGCGCGGACTTCGTGCTCGAGGGGCAAGGCGGCGGACGATAGTGAGCGCCGGGTACTCTCTCGATCCAGTGGCGAAGCCGGCCGACAATCTCCGCGACGCCGTCGAGAGGACGGTTGAGGCCACGCTCGGCTCGGCCGAGCGCAGCCGCTCGGCTGCCCAGGGCGCGCTCGACGACCTCGTCGAGTCGGTCGAGGACCTGCGCAAGGGCGCCGAGGAGCGCCTCTCGCGCGGGCGCCGCTCGGTCACGGAGGCGATCGAGGGACGCCGCCCGGCCAGCTCGGACGACATCAAGGAGCTCAAGGCCGAGCTGCGCGCGATCGGCCGCCGCCTCGACAAGATCGAGGAGCGGCTGCCCGCGAAGCGCACGCGCGCGAAGTCCTCGTCGACGAAGTCCTCCTCGAAGCGCAAGTCGTAGTGGCCGGACGCCGTGTGCTGATCACCGGCGTGGGGAGCCAGGTGGGCAGCCTCCTCGCCGCTCAGCTCGAGCGCGACCCCGACGTGGAGTACGTGGCCGGGCTGGACACGCGAAGGCCCCGGCTGCAGCTCGACCACACCGAGTTCATCGAGGCCGACATCCGCGATCCCCAGATCGGCCGGCTCATCCCGCCGACGGGCGTGGACACGATCGTCCACGAGCAGATCGTCCGGCAGCCCGGGCCGCGGATGTCGTCACTCGCGATGCACGACGTCAACGTGATCGGGACGCTCCAGCTGCTGGCCGCATGCGAGCGGGTTCAGACGCTCCGCACCATCGTCGTGCGCGGGTCCGCCGGCGTCTACGGGGCCGAGCCGCAGGCACCGCAGTTCTTCCGCGAGGAGATGGCGACCATGTTCCCGCTGCGCACGCGCTTCCAGCGCGACGTGGCCGAGATCGAGAACTACTTCGAGACCTACGCGCGCCGGCACGCGGCCGTGCGCTGCACGATGCTGCGCTACCAGCCGGCGATCGGCCCGAACCTCCGGACGCAGATCACGCGCTACCTCTCGCAGCCGGTCTGCCCCACCTATATGGGCTTCGACCCGCGCATCCAGCTCGTGCACATCGACGACGCCCTCGAGGCGATCACGGCGGCCGTGCGCAACCCGGTGCCCGGCGCGGTGAACGTGGCGGGCCCGGGGACCATCGGCCTCGCCCGGATGATCCGGCTGGCCGGCAAGCGCGCGCTGCCGATCGCGGCGCCGCTGTTCGGCCCGGTCACCTCCACCGGCCAGCGGCTGGGCCTCGACGCCCAGTCCGAGGACTTTCAGCGGCTGCTCAGATACGGCCGCGGCGTGGACACGCGCAGGCTCACCGACGAGGTGGGCTACACCCCGCGCTACTCGACCGTCGCCGCCGTCGAGGACTGGGTGCGGCAGGCGAGGGAGGCGGCGTGAACCAGAGCACGGCGATCGCCTTCATGCGCCGCCTGCGGGC
>DASUQG010000408.1:0-7127 GCA_036280695.1 Thermoleophilaceae bacterium | reverse complement strand
GGCCGGCGAGGAGGCCGCCGAGAAGCTCGACCGTGCCCCCACCCTGGTCGTGGCCTCGGTGGTCCAGACCGGCGACGCCGTCCAGGACGAGGAGGACTACGCGGCCGCGGCCGTGGCGTCCTACATCGTGCTGCTCGGGGCGCACGCCCGCGGGCTCGCGGGCTACTGGCGCACGCCCTCCGTGCTGCGCACGCCCGGCGGGTGCTCGGCGGCCGGCGTTCCCGACGGCGAACGCGTGATCGGCCTGCTCCACCTCGGCCCGCGCCGCCAGGACAAGGAGCCCCCGGAGCGGCTGCCGCCCGGAGACTTCGTAACGTACCTGCCGTGATCCCGCGAGCCGACGCCCTGGCCTCATTGGAGCGGGACGAATTCGACCTCGTCGTGGTGGGCGGGGGCATCACGGGCGCGGGCGTGGCTCTCGACGCCGCCTCGCGGGGGTACAGCGTGGCCCTCGTGGAGAAGTCGGACTTCGCGGCGGGCACGTCCAGCCGCTCCTCGAAGCTGATCCACGGCGGCCTTCGCTACCTCCAGAACTTCGACCTCGGCCTCGTTCGCGAGGCGCTGCTCGAGCGTTCGCTGCTGGTGAAGCTCGCGCCGCATCTCGTGAAGCCGCTCCCGTTCATCGTCGCGACCTTCGAGGGGAAGCGCCCCGACCGCCTGATGGGCGTCGGGCTGAACATGTACGACGTGATGTCGTGGCGGCGCGGCCGCGACGAAAGCGAGGCCTGGAGCCCCGAGCGGCACCGCACGATCGACGGGGCGGAGGTGCTGGAGCTGCTGCCAGCCCTTGCCGGGCGCGAGCCGACGGCCGGCTACCTCTTCTACGACTGCCAGACCGACGACGCCCGGCTCGTCCTGACGGTCCTCGCCGAGGCCGAGCGCTTCGGAGCCGTGATCGCGAACGCCTGCGAGGTCACGGGCCTGGTCGAGCGCGATCGCCGCGCCGCCGGCGTGCTCGTTCGCGACGCGCTCGGCGGCGGGGAGTTCGAGCTCTGCGCCGACAACGTGATCAACGCCACCGGCGTGTGGGCCGACCGGCTGCGGCCTGAGGAGCTCTACGGCGAGGAGGAGGTGCCGCGCATCCGGCCGAGCCGCGGGACGCATGTGACGCTCTCGCGTGAGCTGCTCGACGTGAGGGCCGGCGCGATCGTGCCGGCCGGCGGCGGCCGCACGGTGTTCGTGCTGCCCTGGCTCGGCCGCACGCTCGTGGGCACCACCGACAACGACTACGAGGGCTCGGTTGAGCACGTGCCGCCCGCGGAGGAGGACGTCGCGTACCTGCTGGAGGCGGTGAACGACTTCTTCGGCACGGAGCTCGGGGCGGGTGACCTGACCGGCGCCTACGCGGGTGTGCGCCCGCTGATCTCGACCGGGGACCCGAAGAAGTCCGTGGACATCTCGCGCAAGGCCGAGCTCTACGAGACGAGCTCCGGACTCGTGACGATCACAGGCGGCAAGCTCACCACCTGGCGCCGGATGGCGAAGATGGCGGTGGACCGCATAGTGGAGCGCGACGGGCGCGACGCGCCCTGCCGCACGCACGAGATCCAGCTCGGGGAGCCGGTGGACGCCGCCTCGCTCCCCGAGGTGCCGAGCGTGGACGAGGAGAGTCGCCGCCACCTCGCCGACCGCTACGGCCACGCTGCGCAGCTCGTGCTGCGGCTGGCGGAGGCCGAGCCCGCGCTCGCGCGCAGAATCAGCCCCGAGTTGCCCGACATCGCGGCCGAGGCCGCTTATGCCGCCGGCCACGAGCAGGCGCATACCGTTGGCGATGTGCTGCTGCGCCGCACCCGCCTCGGACTCCTGGACGCCCACCGGCTGTGCGAGCCGGATGCCGAGGCCCCGCGCGCCGTGGCGCAGGCGATGGCCGAACAGCTCGGCTGGGACGCAGCCCGCACGCAGCGCGAGCTGGAGGCCTGGCGCGAGCTGGTGCGCGCCGAGGGCCTGGTGCCGGAGCCCGCCGCGGTCGCCCAGGCGGAGCCAGCGCCCGCGCCTGAGGCGCCCTCCCCGACCGCCCCGGGCGCGGCGCCGGAGGAGGCCGCATGACGCCGCTCGTCCGCCTGCGCGGCCGCGAGCTGCACCTGGAGCAGCCCATCCTGATGGGGATCGTGAACGCCACCCCCGACTCGTTCTCCGACCGCCAGGGGCCGAAGGACCTGGACGAGCTGGTCGCACGCGCGCTCGAGGCGCTCGACGAAGGCGCCGCGATCGTCGACGTGGGAGGGGAGTCCGGGCGCACCGACACTGAGGCCGTGCCGGTCGAGGATGAGAGCGCCCGCGTCGTCCCGCTCGTGGAGCGCCTCGCCGCCCGCGGCGTGCTCGTCTCCGTGGACACCTGGCGCGGCCCCGTGGCTCGCGCTGCCCTGGAGGCCGGTGCCGCGATGATCAACGACGTGAGCGGCCTGTCCGACGAGAGCATCGCCGTCGCGTGCGCCGACGCCGGCGCCGCGCTCGTGGTCACGCACACCCGCTCGGCGCCGAAGACGAAGGCCTTTCCCGATTACGACGACGTGGTCAGCGACGTGCGTCTCTTCCTCGAGGAGCGCATGAACGCGGCGGAGGCGCACGGGCTCCCGCTCGAGCAGATCGTGCTCGACCCCGGCATCGACCTCGCCAAGACGCCCGCCGAGTCGGTGGAGCTGCTGCGGCGGCTCCCCGAGCTGGCGCCGCTCGGCCGGCCATTGCTGCTTGCTGTGTCGCGCAAGGACTTCGTGGGCGCGCTCACCGAGCGCAGACCCGCGGAGCGCGACGCCGGCACGCTGGCGGCGGTGGGCGCCGCCGTGCGCGGCGGGGCGAGCATCATCCGCGTGCACGACGTGGCGGGCGCGCGCGACTATCTACGCGTGCACGACGCGCTCGCGAACGGAACGGAGAGCACGCTCGAACTGGCAGCTGAGCTGAAGAGGGAGGCCGTGTGAGCGAGGGGATGACGATCGCGCAGCTGTCCGACCTGCACTGCGGCTCGCCGCATTTCGTCCCGAGCCTGCTCGATCGCGCGATCGTGGAGGTGAACGAACTGCATCCGGACGTGGTGGTCGTGTCCGGAGATCTCACGGGCGACGGCTACCGCGGCGAGTACGAGCTTGCGCGCGAGTACCTGGACAAGATCGCCTGCAACCACATGATCGTGATCCCGGGCAATCACGACTCCCGCAACGTCGGGTACGTCCACTTCGAGGAGCTCTTCGGCGAGCGCAGGTCGGAGCTGCACCTCAACGGCGTCTCGATCCTCGCGGTCGACTCCACCGAGCCGGATCTCGACAACGGCCTGATCGGCCGCGGTCGCTACGAGTGGATCGAGGAGCACTTCGGCGAGCGCGAGGCCTTCCTGCGCATCTTCGTGCTGCACCACCACCTGCTGCCGGTGCCGGGCACCGGCCGGGAGCGGAACGTCGTGCACGACGCCGGCGACGCGCTCGAGTGCCTCCAGCGCGCCGACGTCCACCTGGTGCTCTCCGGCCACAAGCACGTGCCCTACGCGTGGCGGCTCGAGAATCTGTTCGTGGTCAACGCCGGCACGGTCTCGACCACGCGTCTGCGCGGGAAGACGAAGCCCTGTTACAACGTGATCGAGGCGAGTCCGGAGCGCGTGACCGTGTTCCGGAAGTACCCGTTCCACGAGCAGGACGCGATCCTCTCGTTCGACCCGCGTACCTACGACTACGAGAAGGACCAGGGTCTGCTCGGCGAGACGGCCACGGGCTAGACCGTCCGGCAACAATGCACGCCGTGCCGGTGATCGCCCTAATCGACGGGGAGCACCACCCCTCCGCCGTACGTGACGCCCTCGCGCGCCTCGACCTCGCGGGCGTGGTGTTCTGCGGTGGGGAGGAGAAGCTCGGCCCGGGGCCGCTCGAGAACCACTACGGCATGCCCGTGGAGACGGAGCCGGAGGAGGCGCTGCGCCGCCTGGCGCCGGGCGCCGACGCGGTGCTCGACCTCGCGGACGAGCCCGTGGTTCCGGCGTCCGCGAAGCTGCGGCTCGCCGCGCTCGCGCTGAGCCTCGGGCTCGCGTACGAGACACCGGGGGCGCGGCTCGACCCGCCGCGCTACGAGGCGGTCCCCTTCGACGGGCCGAAGCTGGCGGTGATCGGCACGGGGAAGCGCACCGGCAAGACCGCTCTGGCCGGACACTGGGCGGCGCTTCTGCGGGAGCACGGCGCTGACCCCGTGATCGTCTGCATGGGCCGCGGCGGTCCGGCCGAGCCGCGCCTGGTCGAGGCGGCGCCGTCGCTCGACGAGCTGATCGCGATGGCCGAGGCGGGCGCGCACGCCGCCTCCGACTTCCTCGAGGACGCTGTGATCGCCGGGGTGCGCACTGTCGGCTGCCGGCGGGTGGGTGGAGGCTTCGCGGGCGAGCCGTTCGAGTCGAACGTGGTCGCGGGCGCGGCCCTGGCGGCAGCGTTGGATCCCGGCGCGGTGGTCTTCGAGGGCTCCGGCGCCTGCATCCCGCCCGTGGAGGTGGACCGGACCGTCTGCATCCTCGGCGCTGGTCCGGCCGAGCCGTTCGCCGAGTACAGACTGGCGCGGGCGGACCTGGTGCTCGCTGCCGAGGGGGCACGCGGCGCGCCGGCCGGGGCGATCCCGTTCGCGCTCCGCCCCGAGCCGGTCGAGCCGATCGCGGAAGGGGCCCGGGTGGCGGTCTTCACCACCGGTGCGACCTCGGTGGAGGGCGTTCCCGAGCCGGTGCTCGTGTCCACAAACCTGGCGCGGCGCTCGGCGCTTGCAGCCGAGCTCAACCGTGCGGCGGCGGAGCGCTGCGACGTCTATCTGACCGAGCTGAAGGCCGCGGCGATCGACACGGTGGCGATGCGCGCCCGTGCCGAAGGAGCGCGCGTGGTGTTCATCCGCAACCGACCCATCGGCGTGGACGACGCACTCGTCAAGCTTTACCGCGATGTCTCCTGAGACCATCGTCTTCCACAAGGGGCACGGGCTCCCGTACTCGAAGGGCCTGATGGCGCAGACCATCTCCGCGACCGGGCTTCAGCAGGAGCGGGCCTTCGACCTCGCTCGTAAGATCGAGCAGCGGCTCGACGCGAACGGGGGTGGTGAGATCGACATCGCCTCATTGCACTCGCTAGCGGAGGAGGTGCTGCTCGCGGAGGAGGGCGAGCTGACCGCGCGCCGCTACGCCAACTGGCGCCGCCTCGACCGCCTCGACCGCCCTCTGGTGGTGCTGCTCGGCGGTACGACAGGGGTCGGCAAGTCCACGATCGCGACCATGCTCGCCGCACGCCTCGGGGTGAACCGCGTGATCGCCACGGATGTGATCAGGCAGGTGCTCCGGGCATTTTTCACGCATGAGGCGATGCCGACCGTTCACTACTCGGCCTTCGAGGCGGGCGGCATCGCCGGCTACCGCGACCAGGCGGAGCGCGTGGGCACCGGGATCACGGCGATCGTCGACCGTGCCGCGAACGAGGCAAAGCCGGTGGTCGTCGAGGGCGTGCACGTGGTGCCGGGAGGAGTGCATCCGCGCACGCGCGACCGCTGCGTGCTGGTCGAGGCGCTCGTCGTGGTCGAGGACAAGGACCTGCATCGCGGGCATTTCTCGCATCGCCCCGGCACCCGGCCGGCGGAGCGCTACCTCGCTAGCTTTGAAGACATCCGTCGGCTACAGGATCACCTCTGGGAGCGGGCACGCTCCGAAGGGGTGGCAGTCATAGACAACGAGAACGTCGACGACACGCTCGCGCAGCTGATGCAGCTCGTGCTCGATGCCGTCCAGGAGGTCCAATGAAGCTGTTCATCGACACAGGATCGGTTGCCGAGGTCGAGGAGATCGCGGCGTGGGGTGTGCTTTCCGGAGCCACCACGAATCCGTCGCTGCTCGCCAAGGAGGAGGGTGACCCCGGCGACAGCATTCGCCGGATCTGCGAGCTGGTGGACGGCCCGGTCTCGGCCGAGGTCGTCTCGGATAACGCGCGCGACATGATCGCCGAGGGGCGCGCGCTCGCGGGCCTCGACGACCGGGTGGTCGTGAAGGTGCCGTTCTCGGAGGAGGGCTTGGCCGCCACGCGCGAGCTCGCTTCGGACGGCATCCCCGTCAACGAGACGCTCGTGTTCTCAGCGGCGCAGGCGCTGCTCACCGTCGAGGCGGGCGCGACATACGTGTCGTGCTTCATGGGCCGTCTCGACGACATCGCGGTGACCTCCGAGGAGGTCGTCCGGGAGATCGTCGAGGCGCTCGGGCCGGACCGCGAGGCGCAGGTGCTGGCGGCGTCCATCCGCCACCCCGTTCACGCAGTGACAGCCGCGCGGCTCGGCTGCGAGGTTGCGACGCTTCCGGCCAAGGTGCTGAAGGCGATGCTCGCCCATCCGCTGACCGAGGCGGGGATCGCGACGTTCGCCGACGACTGGAAGAGCCGGCCCGAGTTCGGGGAGTGGCTGCGCGGGCTCGTCGATCAGGGCGCGGCGGCCAGTCGCTAACACCCGCTCCCGCCGTGCCCGGCCCGCCCGCTAGGGTACGCCGCCGCTATGTCGGTCCTGAACAGGAAAGAGCTTGAGGACAGCCCGCTCGCGGATCTTCACCAGATCGCGTCCGAGCTCGGGCTGGAGGGCTACCGCTCCAAGCGGAAGGACGACCTGATCGCGACGATCCTCGGGGCCACCGGTTCCGCGGACGAGCCCGAGACCGCCGGCGCGGGCGGTGCCGCCGGCGCGCTCGCCACCGGGGCTGAGCCCGACGAGGAGGAGGACACCTCCGAGGACACGTCTGAGGGCACCTCGGAGGGCACTTCCGAGGACACGTCTGAGGGCACGTCCGAGGGGACCTCCGACGAGGCCGCGGCGGACGAGGTCCCGGCAGACGAGGCGCTCGAGCGGCCCGCGCGGCGCGGGCGCCGCGGTGGCCGCGGCCGTCGCTCTCCGGCGGCGGAGGAGGAGCCGGAGGTCGTGGAGGACGAGATCTCGGACGAGGAGCTGGCGACCGGCGTGCTCGACATCCTCGCCAACGGCAGCGGCTTCGTGCGCGTCGATGCCGCGGGGCAGTCGCGCAACGACGTGTACGTGTCGCCGGCGCAGATCCGGCGCTGCGAGCTGCGCGCCGGAGACGAGGTGAGCGGCCCTGCCCGCGGCCCGCGTCGCAACGAGCGCCACCCCTCGCTGGTGCGAATCGAGTCCGT
>DASUQG010000407.1:0-3626 GCA_036280695.1 Thermoleophilaceae bacterium | reverse complement strand
GCCCCGTCTCCAGGGTTGCCAGATCGGCGCGACCTTGTCGCGCTCGACGTCGCAGCAGCTGTGCCTGGCCCTTCACCGTCGTCAGCGGGTTCCCCAGGTCGTGGGCCACGGCGTCGAGGAAGGCCTCCTTTTCGGCTTCTGCCCGTCCCCGCGCGGCCAGTTCATGTTGCGCCTGCTGGTACAGGCGCGCATTCTCGACGGCCACCGCCGCCTGGGCGGCGAGGCCGACGGCAAAGCGCTCTGCCCGCTCATCGAAGATATCTGGCTCCGGGTGACCGAAGAAGAGCCCTCCCAGCACCTCACCGGCGCGCGCGATGACGGGCACGGCAAGATAGCTGACAACCGGCAAGTGGCCAGCCGGCATACCGAAGTACGGCGGATTCTGGCCGAAACGCTCATCCTGGCGAACGTCGCTAGTGCGGACTACACCTTCACCGCGGAAGGTCGGCCCGAAAAGCGCGGTATTTCGCGGCAATGGAAACTGTGCAAAGGCTTCCCGGGGAACACCGGCGATCCCGTAGAGGGTGTAGTACTCGCCGCGTGCGTCGAGCGCGTTATAGAAAAAGGCGCCGAAGCGGGCGCCGGTGAGTGCAGTCGCGGCATCCGTCACGGCCTGAACCAGCGTTGCCAGATCGAGCTCGGCAGTCAGCAGCCGTCCGACGTGGTTGATGATCTCGAGTGTGGCGCCTTCCTCTCGCAATGTCGCTGTGCTGGCCTGCATTGCCGCGGTCCTGGCCCGCAGTTCCACCTCGGTCATAGCCGCCGCGGCCAGATCCTGAAGTGTCTGCAGGTCCTCCGATGTCCAGGTGCGCGGCCGATCGTCGAAAGCACAGAAGGCGCCAATTGCCTGCCCATCCGTTGTCAGGAGAGGAACTCCGGCGTAACCGGCTACGCCTAGCTCGCGCACCCCGGGGTTGTCATAGAACCGGGGATCGACGCGGGCATCGGCAACGAGAAGCGGTTCGCCGCTGGCGACCGTGTAAGGACATAAGCCGTAGGTCACGGGCAGTCCGGACGTGGCCCAGGGTTCAGGGAGTCCCACGCTGCTCTTGCAGAACTGGACCTCGGCGGTGGTGACGGTGACGAGAGCACCCTGCACGCCAAGCACCCGGGTTGCCAGCCGGGTGAGGCGATCGAAGGCCTCCTCGCGTGGCGTTCCGAGCAGACCGAGCCGAGCGACAGCCGCGAGCCGGTCAGGGCTATCGAGCCGGGATCGAACGGTCTGAGGAAGGGCGGTAGACATCGTGCAAGCGTCTGCCTGTATGTACGGAAGACTGATCAGAATCGATGATACCCCCTATTCACGTACGGTTGTTAGCGGATTTTCATGATTCGGATGGCGCGGCCATCGCCAAGCAGCCGGTCAATGACCCAGGTCGTTGAAAAGAGACCTGGTCGCCGGCGTCACCGTCGCGGGACGCCCAAGATCAAGTTCACCGGTGCCCCGGTCTCCGGCCAGGTCGGCAATCATCCGGTGACGTCCGAGAAGCGCTGTACTTGCCTCAGGACGGCTACGAGGCTCCCGCATTGGGCATGACGGCCGGCCCGAGCCGCTTGCCGGACGCTCCCGCCTCGTTCCTTGACCGGCAACGTCAATATCATTGCTTTCCTGGGCAACGACGCAGTAGTCCTCCATGTCGCGGACGACCGTCCGGCGATTCCTGGGGCACGCTTGAGCCCGATGCGGTTGGTCAGGGAGCGCCTTCGAGGTACTGGTACACCATACCGACGACGACCGAGCCCTCGCCAATGGCCGACGCCACCCGTTTTCCCGACCCGTGCCGGACGTCCCCGACCGCGAACACCCCGGGAATACCCGTTTCGAGCGGGAACGGGGGGCGTCGAAGGGGCCACGTCGAACGCCCTCCGTCGCGGTCCAGGAGGTCCTGGCCCGTGATGACGAACCCTGCCTCGTCGCGTGCGATTTCGGGAGGCAGCCACTCGGTGTGCGGCCGGGCTCCGATATGGACAAAGAGCGCGGCGGCCGAAACTGTCTCGGTGCGCCCGGAGGAAGCATCGTGGAGGACGAGGCGTTCGAGGCGGCCGTCCCCGCCACCGTCGACGATTCGGGTGTTCAATTGGACGGTGATGTTCGCCGTTGCCTCGATCTGCTTCACGAGGTAGTCGGACATACCCTGGGCGAGTGACGCACCGCGGACGACGAGGGTCACGCGCTCGGCAAAATTGGCGAGGTGGAGGGCGGCCTGCCCGGCGGAGTTGGCGCCGCCCACGACGTAGACATTCAGCCCCGCGAAGCCTTGCGCCTCCGCGACCGAGGCGCCATAGAAAACTCCGAGGCCGGTCAACCCGTCCAGCCCCGGCACGTCGAGTCGGCGGTAGGAGACTCCGGGGGCAAGGATGGCGGCCCGTCCCGTCACCTCTCTGCCATCCGGCAAGGCCACGACCACCCTTAGCTCGTCGCGGCGCAGCGCCCTAGCCTGGCACATGAAGTGGAAGGTCGCGCCGAAGAGCCAGGCTTGCACATATCCGCTCCGGGCCAGCTCCGCGCCGGTGACTCCTCGCGGGAACCCGAGGTAGTTGCGGATCAGCGAGCTCGAGCTAACCTGGCCGCCGATTGCCTCCTGATCGACGACGAGCGTGCTCAGCCCCTCCGAGGCCGCGTTGACGGCGGCGGCGAGCCCGGCCGGTCCCGCTCCGACGATGATCACGTCGAAGGTTGCCGGCTCCGCTGTGTCTTGGCCGTCATCCACCCCGACCAGCGCGGCCGCGAGCTCGGCGTTGGAGGGGGCAACGAGCGTCTGCCCGTCGAGTAAAACCACTACCGGCAAGTGTGCTGCCGACCGCCCGACCTCGGCGAGGAGCGCTTTCCCCTCTGCCGAGTCCGCCTCGAGGAACGCGTACGAGACCGCGCTGCGCTGGAGCAGGTCGCGTAGCTCATGCGAGCGCGGTGCCCAACGCTCGCCCACGACTCGAACCTCAGGACGGGCGGGGCGGGCTCGCGCCCAGTCGTAGAGGAATCCCGTAATGGCTGCGTGGAAGAGCTCGTCGGGGGAGTCCCACGGCTTGAGCAGGTAGGAGTCGGCTTGCCCCCGGGCCACCGCCCGCAGGATCGCCGCCGCCGTTGCCCGGTCCCGCCACGCGCCCCATGGAACGAGAAGCGCCCGCTTGGCGAGGGGGTGGAGCTGGCGGCACCGGGCCAAAAGCTCGGCCCCGGAGGTCTCGGCCAACCTGTGATCGGCGAGGACGAGGGCCACCTCCTCGCCGGTCTCACGCAGGGTTCGCAAGGCCCGCTCAGCACCGGAGACAGAGTCCTCGCCGACGACGCGATAGTCACGGCCGTAGCGCACGTCGAGCTCACGGCTTATGGCGCGGAGCGCGGCGGGGTCGTCGTCAACGACGAGCAACACGGGTCGCTGGCGCGCGCCCGTCGAGTTCATCCCACCCTCCCTCGTGCGGTTGGGCCCTGCTCGGGGGTGCCTCGGCAGGAATTTGTCGGAAAGATCACCCCGAGCTCGACGTAGGAAGCGTCTTGCGTCTGCGCGAGGAAGCGTGCGAAGGAGGTGGCGCGGACGTGCGAGAAGGCGTACGCGGCGTCGCCCGGTCCGGTCGCGGGTTGGCCTGGCGGAGGTGGCGGGGCCGGCGTCGCTTCCTGACCGGCGGCCGGC
>DASUQG010000406.1:0-8606 GCA_036280695.1 Thermoleophilaceae bacterium | reverse complement strand
TTGTCCACGCCCACGCCGTGCTCGCCGGTGATCGAGCCGCCGGCGTCCACGCACGCCTTGACGATCAGCCCGGCAAGCTCCTCGGCGCGCTCGGCCTCGCCGGGCTGCGAGCCGTCGTAGCAGACGAGCGGGTGCAGGTTGCCGTCTCCGGCGTGGAAGACGTTGGCCACCTGGAGGTCGTGCTCCTTCGCCAGCTCGTCGATCGTGCCGAGCACCTCGGCGAGGCGCGTGCGCGGGATCACGCTGTCCTGCACGTAGTAGTTGGGCGCGATGCGGCCCATCGCGGCGAAGGCGGCCTTGCGGGTGCGCCAGATCAGCTCGCGCTCGGCCTCGTCGTGGGCGATCCGGACGCTGTCCGCCCCCTCGCACAGCTCGGTCACGTGCTCGAAGCGGGTCTCGCACTCCGCCTCGGAGCCGTCCAGCTCGACCACGAGCGCGGCGCCGGCGTCCACCGGATAGCCCGCGTTCGTGGCGCCCTCGGCCGCGCGGATCGAGAGGTTGTCCATCATCTCGATCGCGCCCGGGACGATGCCCTCGGCCACGATCCGCGACACCACCTCGCCGGCCTCGACGGTCGAGCCGAAGAAGGCCACGAGGGTACGCGTGGCCTCCGGCTTCGGCACCACCCGCAGCCAGATCTTCGTGGCGATCCCGAGCGTGCCCTCCGAGCCTACGAACGCGCCGACCAGGTCGTAGCCGGGGTGGTCCAGCTCCGGGCCACCGATCGTGACCTCCGAGCCATCGGGCAGCACCAGCTCGAGGCCGGACACGTAGTTGGTCGTGAAGCCGTACTTGAAGCAGTGCGCGCCGCCCGAGTTCTCGGCCACGTTGCCGCCGATCGTGCAGACGATCTGGCTCGACGGGTCCGGCGGGAAGAAATGCGTGGGCGCCACCGCCTGCGACACCGCGATGTTCGTGACGCCGGGCTCCACGAGCACGCGCCCGTTGGGGATGTCCACCTCGAGGATCCGCCGCAACCGCGAGAGCGCTATCAGGACGCCCTCCTCGACTGGAAGCGCGCCGCCTGAGAGCCCCGAGCCCGCGCCGCGCGCGACCCACGGCACCTCGGCCTCATGGCAGGCGCGCACGACGGCGGTTACCTGGGCGGCCGTGCCGGGCAGCACGACCGCCACCGGAGTCACGGCGTACTGCAGCAGCCCGTCCGACTCGTAAGTGGCGAGCTGCCGCTGGTGCGTGACGACGTGTTCGGTTCCGACTATGTCCCTCAGGCGCTCGACGAGCGAGCCGTGGGTCACTTCACAACCATCCAGTCCAGCACCGCCGTGGATTGCAGGTAGACGATTCCGCACATCACGAGCATCAGCGCGATGCTCCAGAAGAAGACCTTACGGAACAGGTCGCCCTCCTGACCCGCGAGCCCCACCGCGGCGGCGCCGATGGCGAGGTTCTGTGGCGAAATCATCTTCCCGAGCACTCCGCCCGAGCTGTTCGCGGCCGCGAGCAGGGTGGGCGAGAGGCCGGCGTCGTTGGCGGCCGTGACCTGGAGCGCGCCGAACAGCGCGTTCGACGACGTGTCCGAGCCTGTCACCGCGACACCGAGCCAGCCGATCATCGCCGACAGGAACGCGAAGAACGAACCCGCGCCCGCGGCCCAGAGGCCGAGCGTGATGGTCTGGCCCGACTGGTTCATCACGTAGGCCAGCGCCAGCACGGCGGCGACGGTGAGGATCGCCCACTTCAGCTGGTCGAGCGTCCGCCCGAGCACTCCGACCGCGCGGCCGGGACCGACGCCGATCACCGCCATCGTGATGAGGCCGGAGATCAGCATCAGCGTGCCCGCGGCGGGTAGCCAGTTGAAGTTGAACGTCAGGCTGGTGAGTGGCTCGCCGTCGGGGTTCTGCACGTCGAGGCCGGGCCACTGGAACGTCGTGGTCCACGGCGACTCGGCGAGCCAGTTCTTCACCGCCGGGATCTGCGAGATCGAGAAGACGGCGATGATGATCGCGTAGGGCGCATATGCGCGAGCGACGTCGGCCTTCGTGTCCCGCTGGGTGTCGTCGCGCCGCACGACCTCGCGTTCCATCGCGGGGTCGTGGACCGAGGCACCCGCCGCAGCAGGCCGCGAGAAGCGTCCACCCGCCGCCTCCGCGATCAGCGGCTCACCGGGCTGCCAGAAGCGCAGGAAGGTCACGATCGCGGCCGTGCTCAGCAGCGCGGCGACGATGTCCGTGAGCTCCACCGACAGGAAGTTCGAGCACAGGAACTGCCCTAGCGCGAACGAGAGCCCGCCCACGACTGCGACCGGCCAGGCCTGGCGGATGCCGCGGCGGCCGTCGACCATGCCGATCAGGATCAGCGGCACGATCAGGGCGAGGAACGGAGTCTGGCGACCGACCATCGAGCCGAGGTCGCCCTTGTCGAGCTCGCTCACCTCAGACAGCGTGATGATCGGCGTGGCCATCGCGCCGAATGCGACGGGGGCCGTGTTGGCGACGAGGGCGAGCGCGGCCGCCTTGATCGGCTTGAAGCCGAGCGCGATCAGCATCACCGCGGTGATCGCGACCGGCGTGCCGAAGCCGGCGAGCGCCTCCATCAGGGCGCCGAAGCAGAACGCGATGATCACGGCCTGGATGCGCTGGTCCTCGGAGATCGTGCCGAAGGATCTGCGCAGGACGGCGAAGTGCCCGGTCTCGACGGTCATGTTGTAGACCCAGATCGCCATCACCACGATCCACATGATCGGGAAGAGGCCGAAGGCGGCTCCCTCCGCTGCCGAGAGGCCTGTCTGGTCGGCGGGCATGCCATAGACGATCAGCGCAACAGCCATCGCGACGCCGAGCGAGATCAGTGCCGCCCAGTGGGCCTTCATCTTGAGGCCGCCGAGCAGCACGAAAAGGGTCAGAAGTGGCAATACCGCGAAGATCGCGGTGAGGCCGAGCGAGTCCGAGACCGGGTTGAAGTCCTGCGTGTACACCGTTCCTCCCTCGTTGGCTTTCTGGGGCTTGCCCGTGCCTCGCATCGGGGAAACTCCAGATCTGTGCGCGTCGGCCTTTTCGTCACGTGTCTGGGCGACACGCTGTTCCCGTCAACGGGGCAGGCGGTCGTGCGGCTGCTGGAGCGGCTCGGGCACGAGGTGGAGTTCCCGGAGGAGCAGACGTGCTGCGGGCAGATGCACCTGAACAGCGGCTACGCCGAGGAGGGTTTGGCTCTGGCACACCGGCTGGCGGGGGTGTTCAGCGGGTACCCGGCGGTGGTGACCCCGTCGGCGTCGTGCGCCGGGATGGTGCGCGATCAGCTCGGTGAAGACGCGCCACCGCTATACGAGCTGTCCGAGTTCCTGGTGGACGTGCTCGGCGTGGAGGATGTTGGCGCGTATTACCCACACCGAGTCACGTACCACCCGACCTGCCACTCGCTGCGCGCACTGCGCGTGGGCGAGAAACCGCAGCGCCTGCTGCGCTCGGTGCGCGGCATCGATTTGGTGGAGCTGCCGGACGCGTTCGAGTGCTGTGGCTTCGGCGGCACGTTTGCGGTCAAGAACGCAGACGTCTCCACGGCGATGCTCTCCGACAAGGTGCGCGGCGTGCTCGACACGCGCGCAGAGGCGGTGTGCGCGGTCGACTCCTCGTGCCTGATGCACATCGGCGGCGCCCTGTCGCGGGGCCGCTCCGGCGTGCGGCCGGTCCACCTCGCGGAGATCCTCGCCTCGACCGAGGACGAGCCGTGGCGCTGACCGGCTTCCCCGCGGCGGCGCGACGGTCGCTCGCCGACAGCCAGCTGCGCGCCAACCTCGCCCGCGCCACCTCCACGATCCGCGACAAGCGCGCGCGGGTCGTGGCGGAGCTGCCGGACTGGGAGGAGCTGCGGGCCGCGGGCTCGGCGATCAAGGACCGCGCGCTATTGGGTCTGGCCGATCAGCTCGAGCTCCTGGAGTCGCAGGTCGTCTGCGCCGGCGGCCAGGTGCACTGGGCACGGGACGGCGACGAGGCGTGTGCGATCGTGGCCGGCATCGCGCGTTCGCACGGTCTCGACGAGGTCGTGAAGGTCAAGTCGATCGCGACCGACGAGATCTCGCTGAACGAGCAGCTCGCCGCCGCCGGCGTCCTGGCGGTCGAGACGGACCTCGCCGAGCTGATCATCCAGCTCGATGACGACTTCCCGTCGCACATCCTGGTCCCGGCGATCCATCGCAACCGCGCCGAGATCCGCGACATCTTCCGTCGCGAGCTCGGCCTCGACGACCTCACCGACGAGCCGGCCGCCCTCGCCGAGGCGGCCCGGCTGCACCTGCGCGCGAAGTTCCTCTCGGCGCGGATGGGGGTGAGCGGTGCGAACTTCGGCGTTGCGGAGACCGGCAGCATCTGCGTCGTCGAGTCCGAGGGCAACGGCCGCATGTGCACGACGCTCCCCGAGGTGCTCGTCACGGTGATGGGCGTGGAGAAGGTGGTGCCGACATGGCGCGACATGGAGGTCTTCCTCCAGCTGCTGCCGCGCTCGTCGACCGGGGAGCGGATGAACCCATACACGTCGGTGTGGAGCGGGACGGCCGCCGGCGACGGGCCGCGCGAGTTCCACCTCGTGCTGCTCGACAACGGGCGCGTGCGCACGCTCGCCGACGAGGTCGGCCGGCAGGCGCTGCGCTGCATCCGCTGCAGCGCGTGCCTGAACGTGTGCCCCGTCTACGCCCGGGTGGGCGGCCACGCGTACGGCTCCGTCTATCCGGGACCGATCGGCGCGATCCTGACGCCGCAGCTCCAGGGCGTCGAAGGCGACGCGGGCTCGCTGCCGTACGCATCCTCGCTCTGCGGCGCGTGCAGCGACGTCTGCCCGGTGAAGATCGAGATCCCGCGCCTGCTGACCCACCTGCGCGCCCGCGAGGTGGCCTCCCGCTCGCGCCTCGACCCAGAAAAGCTCACGATGAAGGCCCTCTTCCACACCTTCGCGTCACGCGAGCGTTACGAGCGAGCGCAGCGCGTGGCGCGAGCGGCGAGTCGCCCGCTGACGCGGGGCCGCGGCGCGCGGCCCGACGCGGCGGGCGGCCGGCGGATCAGCTGGGCGCCCGGACCGCTCGCCGGCTGGACGATGTCGCGCGACCTGCCCGCACCCGCAGCTGAGAGCTTCCGCGAGTGGTGGCGCCGCACCCGGGGCCCGGCGCGAGCGGGCGCTCCGAAGGTCCCGCCGCCCACTCTTGCTCCCTTTTCCCCGTATACCGGGGAAAACGTGGCGAGAGTCGCCGCGGGGAGCGACGCTCGGGCGGACGTCCTTCGCCGCGTCCGGGCGGCGGTCGGTGAGGCGTCGCCGCCCGACGTCCCGCGCAACTACCGCACCGAAGACGAACGCACGCGTGACGAGATCGTGACGCTGTTCGCGGAACGGGTGTCCGAGTACCGGGCGACCGTACACCGCGTGGACGCGGTCGACGTTGCCGCGACTGTGCAGCGCATCGCCGAGGAAGCCGACGCGCGGAGGCTCGGGATCCCGGGGGACCTGCAGGAGGAGTGGCGGCCGGCGGGGGCCGCCGACTCGGCGGACGCCCTGGAGCTCCTCGAGGACGACGGGCTCTCGGTCGAGGCGCTGGACGCCCTCGACGGCGCCCTCACGGGCTGCGCTGTCGCGATCGCCGAGACCGGCAGCTTCGTGCTCGACGGTGGCGTGGGGCAGGGGCGTCGGGCGCTCACGCTGGTGCCGGACCTCCATGTCTGCGTCGTGCGGGAGGATCAGGTGGTGGGGCTGGTGCCGCAGGCCGTCGGAAAGCTCGAGGACGCGGTGCGCGCGGGGAGGGCGCTCACGTTCGTGTCCGGTCCGTCCGCCACCTCGGACATCGAGCTGGACAGGGTCGAGGGTGTGCATGGTCCGCGCGTGCTGCATGTGGTGCTCGTGACCTGATGCGCACGGTCTACCTCGGCACCTCCGACTTCGCCGCCACGGTCCTCGACCGGCTGGCGGCGAGTCCGCACAGGCCTCAGCTCGTGGTCACCCGCCCCGACGCGCCGCGCGGCCGCGGCCGCAAGCTCGCGCCTCCGCCGGTGGCGGAAACCGCACAGCTCCTGGGCGTCGAGGTCTTTCAGCCCGAGGACCTGAACAGCGAGGGGGCGCGGGAGCGGATCGCGGCAGCGGAGCCCGAGGCGATCGCGATCTGCGCCTACGGCGCGCTCATCAAGGAGCCGCTGCTCTCAGAGCACGAGATGCTCAACGTGCACCCCTCGTTGCTGCCGCGCTGGCGCGGCGCGGCTCCGGTGGAGCGGGCGATCGAGGCGGGCGACGAGGAGACGGGCGTGTCGATCATGCGGCCGACCGCTGAATTCGACGCAGGCCCGGTCTCGGTCCAGCGCGCGGAGCAGATCCGCCCCGACGACGACTACGGCTCGCTATCACCCCGGCTCGCGGCGCTGGGCGGCGAGCTGCTCGTGGAGGCGCTCGACCTCCAGCCGCCGTTCCGCGACCAGCCCGACACCGGCGTGACCTACGCCGAGAAGATCGGCCCCGAGGACCGCCGGCTCGATCCGGAGCTGAGCGCCGACCTGCTCGAGCGGCGCGTGCGGGCGCTCACGCCGCACATCGGCGCCTACGTCGAACTGCCCTGGGACGAGCGGCTCGGCGTTACCAGGGCGGCGCTCGCGCCCGGGGACGGCCCGGCGGCCGGCGAGCTCGCGATCAGCGACGGCCGCCTGCTCTTCGGCGCGGCAAGCGGCGCGCTCGAGCTCCAGGAGGTCCACCCGGCCGGGAAGCGCCCGATGGACGCCGAGGCGTGGATTAGGGGCTACGGGGAGCGGGTACGCGGGTGAGCCGCTAGCGTTGGCGCTGGCTCGTAAGGGATTCCTTTTGGCCGCGGCCGGTGAACACACCACCCAGAGGGGGCCGGAGTGCCCCTCATGCGGCGAGCGCTGGCTGCGCGGCACGAACCTCCCAGGGCGCTATCGCTGCGTCTATTGCCTACACCGGTTCGAGCTGCGCTCGGAGTGCCCGAACTGCGGCGCTCACTCGACGATCGCGCGAATGTCAGACACCGCGAACGTCATCTGCCGCAACTGCGGCGGCTCGATGCTCTCGCCCATCTGACGCGCTCACCTCGACCGGGATCCCGTTCAGCACGGCGTTGCCGGACAGCGGCTCGACCATCGACTCGTCGGCGAGCACGTTGCTGTTCACGCCCGCGTGCTCGGCCGCCACGCCCATCCGTGCGCCCTCGGCGCCGTGGCCCCAGCCGTGCGGGATCGAGACCACGCCCCGCATGATGTCCTCGGTCGTCTCCACGGGCGCGTCCAGCGAGCCGGCCACCGAGCTGACCCGCGCGATCTCGCCGTCGGCGAGACCGAGCCGCTCGGCGTCGTCGGGATGGATGTGGAGCGTGCAGCTCTCCTTGCCCTTCACGAGCGCGGGCAGGTTGTGCATCCACGAGTTGTTCGAGCGCAGCTGGCGGCGGCCGATCAGCACCATCCCGCCGTTGCGCTCTCGTGCCATCGCCGCGCGCAGGCGGTCGAGGTCGGCGACGATCGGCTCGGGAGCGAGCTCGACCTTCCCCGACGCGGTCCGCAGCACCTCCGGAAGCCGTGGCTGGAGCGGCCCGAGGTCGATCCCGTGCGGGTTCTGCTCGAGCATGTCGAGCGTCAGGCCGTCCGGGTCGTGCCCGAAGCTGTCCCCGTACGGGCCCGAGCGCAGCATGAAGTCGAGCACGCGCTCTGGGCCGCGGCGCGGCTCGAGCGCCTCTAGCAGCTCCGCGGGGTCGCGCCCCGCGATCGGCGACGCCTCGTTGCCGACCTCGCGCTGAATCAGCGTCTGGATCACCATGTCGTCGAACAGCGCCACGTCGCCGTTCGGCCCCTGTCCGGCGATCACGCCCGCCAGCCGCATGAAGACCTCCCACTCGGCGGGGCCCTCGCGCTCGAAGACGGCCGGCGAGTAGTTCGCGATGTTGCGCGTGGAGAGCTGGTAGAAGGCGAGGTCGTAGTGAGCCTTCTCGAGCGGCTCGGGCGCGGGCAGGATCACGTCCGCGTGGCGCGTCGTCTCGTTCACGTAGATGTCGATCGAGACCATGAGGTCGAGGCCCTCGACCGCGCGCTCGAGCCGGCCGCTGTTGGGGGTCGAGAGAATCGGGTTGCCGGCCACCGTGATGAGCGCGCGCACCTGGCCCTCGCCCGGGGTCTCGATCTCCTCGGCGAGCACGGACACGGGCAGCTCGCCGTACAGCTCCGGCAGCCCGCGCACGCGACTCTTCCAGCGCCCGAAGGTCGGCGGCCGGCCCGCGCCGCCCCACGACGAGTTCTTCTGGCCCGCCGCGGCGCGCGTGAACATCGCGCCGCCCTCGCGGTCGAGGTTGCCGCTGAGCACGTTCAGCACGTCCACGAGCCAGCTCGCGTGGGTGCCGAACTCCTGCGTGCAGGTGCCGATGCGCGCGTACACGCAGCCGCGCTCGGCCGCCGCCAGCTCGCGCGCCATGCGACGGATCTCGCCAGCCTCGATCCCGCACGCGCCGGCCACGGCCTCAGGCGTGAACTCGCGCACGAGATCGCGCAGCTCGTCGAGGCCGTTCAGGTGCTCGGTGAGCGCCCCGGGCGCCTCGAGGCCCTCCTCGACGATCGTGCACGCCATCGCGGCGAGCAACAGCGCGTCGGTGCCGGGCTGGATGAAGTGATGCTCGTCCGCCT
>DASUQG010000405.1:0-3735 GCA_036280695.1 Thermoleophilaceae bacterium | reverse complement strand
TGTAGTACGCCTCGCGGTTGCCGCCGCCGGTCGCGTCGTCGGTGTTGCCGGTCCACTCGCCCACGGTCTCCGCGAACGGCGGGTGGAAGCCGAGGTCGCCGATCTCGAACGTGAAGCCGAGTCCGCCTCAGCAGTTCTCGGGCGGGCCGGACGATTCAAGCCCGTGCCCGACCTACTTCGAGCTGCCCGACACCCGCGACCCGTCGTGCTGGAACGACCACGCGTTCGAGGTGCCGGCGGACGGCAACGGCATCAACAACGAGTTTGCGCATGTGGAGATCACTTGGGACACCCCCGTGTCCGACTGGGACCTCGAGATCTACCGTGACTCGAACGGCGACGGCAGCTCCGAGAACGAGGGCGAGCCAGTCGCCGACTCGACGAGCGGCCAGACCACCTCGGAGCTCGCAACGCTCGGGCCCGACGTCGAGCCCGGTCGCTACGTGGCCAGGGTGATCAACTACACGGGGACCGAGCCCTACCAGGGCACGGTCAGCTTCCAGGCTCCGGACCCGTTCGTGCCTGGGGGTCAGGAGTCCTACACGCTGACCTGTGAGACACCGCAGGGGGCCGTGAGGGCGGAACGTCAGGTGTACGTCGTCCGCGGCGAGCGGCTGGCACTTGACCTCAGGAAGGTCTGCCGCAGCTAGACCCGCGTTCCTCGCGAACCTGAGCGGCCGCCTGTTGCTAGAGTCGCTCGGGTTCGCAACGGAACGTACTAGAGGCAGTGCCGCCAACCGGAGGCGGCTGAAAGGACAGTAATGACTGATGGCACGAGCCGGGTCTCGCTCGAGATCGGCGGGAGCTCGATCAGCTTCGAGACCGGCAAGTACGCCAGGCAGGCCAGCGGCGCCGTCGTAGTTCAGGCGGGCGAGACGTTGGTCCTGTGCACCGCGACCGCGGGAGCGGCTCGCGATGTTGACTTCCTCCCACTGACGGTCGACGTGGAGGAGCGCATGTACGCCGCGGGCAAGATCCCCGGCAGCTTCTTCCGCCGCGAGGGCAGGGCCGGCGAGAAGGCCACCCTCACCGCGCGCATGATCGACCGGCCCCTGCGGCCGCTCTTCCCGAAGGGCTGGAACCGCGACACGCAGCTCGTCTCGATCCCCATGTCGATCGACCACGAGCACCCCTACGACATCCTCGCGATGAACGGCGCCAGCGCCGCGCTGATGGTGTCCGACATTCCCTTCCCGGCACCGGTCGGCGCCGTGCGGATCGGCCAGGACGCCGAGGGCAACTTCCTCGTGAACCCGGACGAGGAGTGGCTGCTCGAGTCGCCGCTCGACCTCGTGGTCGCGGGCACCGAGGAGGCCATCCTGATGGTCGAGGCGGGCGCCAACGAGATCACCGAGGCGGAGATCCTCGACGCGCTCGACATCGCGCACGCCGAGATCAAGCGCCTCTGCGAGGCCCAGCACGACCTTCGCAAGCAGGCCGGCAAGGAGAAGACCGAGATCGAGCCGCCGCAGGTGGACGAGGCGATTCAGGGTCAGATCCGCGACCGCTTCGGCGATGCCCTCGACGCGGCCACCCAGGTGGTCGACAAGCTCGAGCGCCAGTCCGCCACGAAGGCGGTCGAGGAGGAGGTGCTCGAGTCTCTCGGCAGCGGTGTCGAGGCGGACGAGGACGGCGCCGCGGCTCACCGCGCGGCCGTTCAGCTCGCCTTCGACAAGCTCGAGAAGGAGATCATCCGCAGGCGCATCGCCGTGGACAAGAAGCGTCCCGACGGCCGCGCCCCCGAGGAGATCCGCGACATCTGGATCGAGGTGGGGGTTGCGCCGCGCACACACGGCTCGGCGATCTTCACGCGCGGCCAGACGCAGGCGTTCTCGGTCGCAGCACTAGGCACGACGCGTGACGAGATGCGTCTCGACACGCTCGGCCTCCAGACGGAGAAGCACTACTTCCACCACTACAACTTCCCGCCGTTCTCGGTGGGCGAGGCCGGCTTTATGCGCGGCCCCAAACGGCGTGACATCGGACACGGGGCGCTTGCGGAACGCGCTCTTGTGCCGGTCGTGCCGTCGGTGGACGAGTTCCCCTACACGATCCGCGTGGTGTCGGACATCCTCGAGTCGAACGGCTCGAGCTCGATGGCCTCCGTCTGCGGCTCGTCGCTGTCGCTGATGGACGCCGGCGTGCCGATCAAGGCTCCGGTGGCCGGAGTGGCGATGGGTCTCATCAAGGAGGGTGAGGACCACGTGGTCCTGACCGACATCGCCGGTGTCGAGGACCACCTCGGCGACATGGACTTCAAGGTCGCCGGCACCTCGGAGGGCATCACCGCGCTCCAGATGGACATCAAGATCTCGGGCGTCACGTTCGAGATCCTGCGCGGCGCGCTCCAGCAGGCCCAGGACGCGCGCATGACGATCCTCGGCAAGATGAAGGACGCGATCTCCGAGCCGCGCTCGGAGCTCTCGCCCTACGCGCCGCGGATCTCCGCGATCCAGATCAACACCGAGAAGATCGGTGCGGTCATCGGGAAGGGCGGCGAGACGATCCGCGCGCTGTCGGAGGAGTTCGACGCGCAGATCGACATCGACGACGACGGCATGGTCCGCATCTACGCCCAGACGGGCGAGCAGGGCGACGCCCTGGTGGACCGCATCCGCTCCATGACGAAGGAGGTCGAGCTCGGCGACGAGTTCACCGGCAAGGTCGTGAAGACGACCACCTTCGGAGCATTCGTCGAGCTCGCCAAGGGCACCGACGGCCTGATCCACATCTCGAACATCGCCCCGGGCCAGCGCCCGAACACGGTCGAGGAGGTCATCAACCGCGGCGACGAGCTGCGCGTGAAGGTCGTGGAGGTGGACCCGGAGCGGGGCCGCATCGGCCTGCGCCTGGCGGACGACCCGGAGATCTCCGGCAAGTCGCCCGAGGAGCTGGCTGCCATGGGCACCGGCGACAAGGGACGCGGCGGCGACCGTGGCAACGGCCGCGGCCGGCGCGAGGGACGCGGCGGCCGGGACCGGGAGCGCCGCCCGCGCGACCGGGACCGCGAGCGCAGCGAGTAGGCCTTGAGCACCGAGCCTGCCCGGCTCACAACGCTGGACTCAGGAGTTCGAGTCGTCACCGAGGCGATGCCCTCGGTGCGCTCGATCGCCCTGGGCTTCTGGGTCCGGGCCGGCTCGCGTGACGAGGACCACGAACACGCGGGGATCTCGCACTTCCTCGAGCACCTGCTCTTCAAGGGCACGGACCGCTTCAGCTCGCGCGAGATAGACGAGGCCTTCGACGCGATGGGGGCGGAAGTCAACGCCGGCACCGGCAAGGAGACGACCTCCGTCTACTCGCGCTTCCTCGACAACCACCTGGAGCGGGCGTTCGACGTGCTCCAGGACATGGTGCTGCGGCCCGCCTATCCGGACATCGACTCCGAGCGCCAGGTGGTGATCGAGGAGATCGCGATGTACGAGGACGAGCCGCAGGACAAGGTCCACGACGTGCTCGCCGGCGCGATCTTCGGCGAGCACCCGCTCGGCAGGCCGATCATCGGCCGCGCCGACGTCGTGTCTTCGGTGCCGGTGCCCGAGATCGCCTCTTGGCACGACGGCCGCTACGTGTCGCCGAACATCGTGCTGGCGGCCGCGGGCAACCTTGAGCACGACCGCATCGTCGAGCTGGCCGAGGCCGCGGTCGGGAAGGCCGGCACGGCGCCGCCCGCGCGCCAGGACGCGCCCGAGGCCGCCGGCCAGGTGCTGCGCTTCCACCAGAAGGATACCGAGC
>DASUQG010000404.1:0-5303 GCA_036280695.1 Thermoleophilaceae bacterium | reverse complement strand
ACGAGGGAGTCCAGACGCGCGCCGGTGCCTACTCCGTGACGGAGGAGGGCGACTCTGTGGTGGTCACGGGCTGGGTCAGGACGACCAGGGAAGGCCGGCTCGCCGACACCCAGGCACGCTGGGTCTACCGCTTCAACGACGACGACCAGGTCGTGAGCGCGGGCGTGGAGCGAGCCTAGGCCGCGGCTGCCGGGCGCGGGGCCAGCAGGGCGCCGGCGAAGCAGAACTCGCGGCCCAGCGCGAGTCCGGCGTCGAGGATCTTGCGGTAGTCGCGGGCCGAGACCATGGCGGCCTCGTCGCGCTCCCAGCGCTCCGCGGAGATGCGCGCCACCCAGCCGCGCCCGTAGGGCTGGGCCAGGAGGGCGTGCGGCGCGCGGCGCAGCAGCGGGTTCAGCTCGACGAGCGTGCCGCGAACCGGCGAGCCGACGGCCACGGTGCGGCTCGAGCGCCCCTGGACCGTGGCTAGCGTCTCGCCCACGTCCACGCGGTCCACGGCCCAGTACTCGATCTCCGGCGTGTACCAGAGCACCTCGCCGAGCGGCGCGGTGACCCCGACGGTCGCGATGCCGTCCTCGATGCGCGCCCACACGTGGCGGGCGGGCAGGTACTGGCGGTCCGAGGGCAGAGCGAAGCGCGCGGACGGAGCGGTGGCGACGACGGAGATCTCGGACACCAACGCGAGCCTGATGCGTCCCCCGGACGGAACCCGCGGGGCACTAGCATCCCGCGCCGCATGCAGTTCGACCTCACCGAGGAGCAGCAGGACATTCGCCGACTCGTGCGCGACTTCGCGGCAGGCGAGGTGCGCCCGGTGGCCGAGGAGCTCGACCGCGAGAAGCGCTTCCCGTACGAGATCGTCGCCAAGCTCGGCGAGCTCGGCCTGATGGGCATTCCCTACCCCGAGGAGTACGGCGGCGGCGGGGCGGACAACCTCAGCTACGCGATCGCGATCGAGGAGCTGGCGCGCGTGGACTCGAGCGTCGCGATCACCGTGGCCGCGCACACCTCGCTCGGCACCTGGCCGATCTACGCCTTCGGCTCCGACGAGCAGAAGAGCGAGTGGATGCCGCGGCTCTGCTCCGGCGAGCGGCTGGGCGCGTTCGGGCTCACCGAGCCGGAGGCGGGGTCCGACGCGGGCAACACGCGCACGCGCGCCGAGCTCGACGGCGACGTGTGGGTGATCAACGGGGCGAAGCAGTTCATCACCAACAGCGGCACCGACATCTCCGGGTTTGTCACGATCACAGCCCGCACGGGCGAGGACGAGGTCTCGAACCTGCTGGTGCCGAACGGCACGCCCGGCTACGAGATCGGCGAGCCGTACCGCAAGATGGGCTGGAACGCGTCGGACACGCGGCCGCTGAGCTTCGAGGACTGCCGCGTGCCCGAGGACAACCTCGTCGGTCCGCGCGGGCAGGGGTTCAGGCAGTTCCTCCAGACGCTCGACGGCGGCCGCATCGGCGTGTCCGCCATGGGAGTCGGGCTCGCCCAGGGCGCGCTCGACGAGGCGCTCGCGTACGCGAAGGAGCGCGTGGCGTTCGGCCAGCCGATCTCGAAGTACCAGGCGATCCAGGCGAAGCTCGCGGACCTGTCGACCGAGATCGAGGCCGCGCGCCTGCTCACCTACAAGGCCGCGATCGAAAAGGATCTCGGCCGCAACTTCTCACTCACCGCCGCGCAGGCAAAGCTGAAGACCGGCCGGCTCGCGGTGCGCGCCACCGAGGAGGCGGTGCAGATCCACGGCGGCTACGGCTACATCGAGGAGTACCCGGTGTGCCGCTTCTACCGGGACGCGAAGATCCTGACCATCGGCGAGGGAACCGACGAGGTTCAGCAGATGGTGATCGCTCGCGCGCTCGGGTGCTGAGCGGGTAGGCTCGCGCCACACCCGATCCCTAGGAGGAACCATGGCTGATGCTGGCCTTTTCATCGGCTGGGGCCAAGTAGTCCGCGGACGGGAGGACCGCGCGCTCGAGGTCTTCAACGAGACCATCCAGACGTACGGGCAGATGCAGTCGGACGGGCGCATCGAGGACTTCGAGGTGGCCCTGCTCCAGCCGCACGGAGGCGAGCTGGCCGGCTACGCGATGCTGCGGGGTAGCGAGGCGCAGATGGACGCACTTGGCCGCGACGACGACTTCCAGCGGCTGATGCAGCGGGCCGACCTGATCGTCGACGGACTGGGCATCGTCCCGGCGCTGATCGGCGAGGGGCTCGGACGCGCCATCGCGATGTACCAGGAGGAGATCGCGGTCGTCGCATAGGCGTGCCTGGCTAGGGTGCGGCGCCGATGCGTCGCACCCTCGCCCTGTGGCTGCTGCTGTTCGCCGCCTACGCGGCCACGCTCGGGCTGAGCGCGTTCGGCGCCTCCGAGTACGGCGGCGACGAGCCGCACTACCTGCTGGCCGCCGAGTCGATCGTCGATGACGGCGACGTGGACGTGCGCGACGAGTACGCGGGGCGCGCCTACTCCGAGTTCTATCCCTACGAGCTGCGCCGCCACGGGCGCCCGACCGAGGGCCGCCTGAACGAGCCGCACGGGGTCGGCTTCCCGCTGCTGATCGCGCCGGCGTATGGGATCGGCGGCGCGAAGGGCGTCGAGCTGTTCCTCGCCGCGATCGCCGCGCTCGCGGTGGCGCTGGCCTACAGGCTCGCGCTGCGCGTGGCACCCGACCCCTGGGCGCTCGGCGCCGCGCTCGCCGTCGGGCTCAGCCCACCGTTCCTGGCCTACGGCAGCGCGGTGTACCCGGAGCTCGCCGCGGGCGCGGCGCTGGCGGGCGCGGCGCTGCTGGCGGTGCGGCTGAACGAGCGCGTCGTGCGGATGGAGGCGTTCCTCTGCTTTGCGTTGCTCGGCGCGCTGCCGTGGCTGGGCACGAAGTTCGTGGCCGCCGGCGTGGTGATCGGCGCCGTGGCGGTGCGCGCACTCTGGCGAGCTCGGCACCGGACGCTTGCCGTGGGGACGGTCGAGCTGTCGTTGTTCTCCGTCGCGCTCTACGTGGCGCTCAACGAGGCGCTCTACGGCGGGCCGACGCCCTACGCGGCCGACGTGCCGGGCGAGACCGCGACCGACGCCGGCTTCCCCGTCGGCTACCTCGAGCGGGCCTACCGGCTGGTCGCCCTGTTCCTCGACCGGGAGTACGGGCTGCTGCGCTGGGCGCCGGTCTTTGCGCTGGCGTTCGCGGGGCTCTGGTGGCTGTGGCGCTCCCACCGCGAGCGAGTGGCGCGGGCGGTCCCCGCGGTCCGGGGAGCGCTGCTGGCCGCCGCGCTGTGCGCGGCCGCGTTCGGCGCCCAGCTGCTCGTGGCGGCATTCATGGCGCCTACGATGTTCGGCTTCTGGTTTCCGCCGCGGCACCTGCTGGCCGGTCTGCCGCTGGCGCTGCCGCTGGTGGCCGTGGGGCTGCGCCACCTGCCCCGACTCGGGAGCGTGCTGGCGCTGCTCACCGTCGCGGCCTCGGCGTGGCTCTACGCCGACGTCCGCTGGGGCGACGGCTCGCTCGCCGCGGGGCGGCCCGATGCGCCCTTCGGTCCGCTCACCGAGCTGTTCCCGTTGTTCGAACCCGGCGGCGGGTGGCCGTTCTGGCTTGCCGGCGCCATCGGGGCCGCGCTGCTGCTGCTGGTCCTCCGCGAGGCGCGCGCGGAGCGCCACTCGCGCCAGACCGCCGGAGCGACGCGAGCCAGGTACTCGGGGTAGCGCACGAACGAGCGCCCGGTCACGCGGCGCCGGTAGCGGATCGGCACCTCCGCGGCCTCGATGCCCGCTCCCCACAGCGAGATGGTCAGGACCTGCGCGTAGTTGTAGTCGTGCTCGATTCGGGCGGCTTCGAGAGCGCGCGCGGAGAACGCGCGGTAGCCCGTCTGGCCGTCGCTCGTGACGGTGCCGAGGAGGAGGCCGAGCACCGCACTCGTGCAGCGGTTGGCGAGCGTGCGGTGCCACGACATGCCCTCGCGCTCGCCGAGGAAGCGCGAGCCGAGCACGTAGTCGGCCCGGCCGCGTGCCACCGGCTCGAGCAGGCGCCCGAAGTCGGCGGGGTCGTACTCGCCGTCGCCGTCGAGGTAGACCACAGCGGCGTAGCCCTCGTCGCGCGCGATCGCGAGGCCGGCGCGCAGGGCGGCGCCGAGCCCGCGTGAGGTCGCGTGGGAGTGGACACGTGCGCCGAGCTCGCGCCCGATCGCGGGTGTCGCGTCGCGCGAGCCGTCGTCCACCAGCAGCAGGTCCACCGGCAGGCCGCAGGCCTCGTCGGGGATGGCCGCGAGCACGCCGCCGACGGCGGCCTGCTCGTCGCGGGCCACGACGATCGCGAGGCAGCGCTGCTGCGCCGCCGCGCCCACTCGTGCGCGCCCCGGCTCCACCGACGGGTCCTCGACCGGCACCAGCGGACTGCCGCGGACTGCCTCGGGGTGAGGGACGCCGAGCAGCCGCGAGACGGTCGGCGCCAGCTCCAGCACCGAATGCGGCTCGTGGGAGATGGCGCCCGGCACGGCGCCCGCGCCCCAGACCACGAACGGCACCGGCCGCTCGCCCCAGTCGAGGTGCCCGTGGCCGCCGATCCCGCGACCCTGCCCGTGGTCGGCCATCAGGATCACGGTGGCGCCCTCCAGCCTGCCGCTCTCCTCCAGGAACGTGAGGAAGTCGCCGACGTGGCGATCCGTCTCTGCGAGCTGATCGAGGTACTCGGGGCTGCGCACGCCGCGCACGTGGCCGAGCTGGTCGGCGGCGAGCAGCTGGAGCACCAGCAGGTCCGGGTCCTCCTCCTCGACGACGCGCCGACCCTCCGCCGCGAGCGAGCGGTCGATCTCGGAGGTGGGCTGCACCGAGGTGACCGAGCGCACCACGTCCTCGCCGAACGGGTCGAGCAGGTGGGCGATCCCCACGAGCCGGCCGCGGCGGCCGTGGCGCTCGAGGACGTCGAAGACGGACTCGCAGCGCACGCCGAGGCGCGGTGCGAAGTTCGAGCGCATGCCGTGCTCCGCGGGGGTCGCGCCGGTGAGCATCGAGGAGAAGCACACGACCGTGCGCGCGGGATAGGCCGGCTCGACGGCGAGGTACTCGGTGCCCTCACGGGCGAGCCGGTCCATCACCGGCGCATGCGCCTGCCACAGGCGGCCGCGGTTGCAGCCGTCCACCACGATCACGTAGACGCGCCGGGCGAGCGCGCCGGGCGGCGCCTCCGGCGGACGCGTGCCGTTCGCCCGCGCCGGATAGCGCGGCAGCCGGCGCTCGAACGCGCGCGCCGCCAGCGCGCCCAGCGCCGCCGCAATCCCCACTGCGGCGGCAATCCGCAGCAGCGAGCCCGTACCCGGCT
>DASUQG010000403.1:0-2295 GCA_036280695.1 Thermoleophilaceae bacterium | reverse complement strand
AGGCCCTCGACACCCGTTTCTACGAGGTCCGATCCAAGTCAGCGCTGAACAAGGTGCCGAAGCAATCGCGGATGCCGTTCCGCTGGACCATCAATCCGTATCGCGGATGCAGCCATTCTTGTGTTTACTGCTTCGCCCGGCCCACGCACCGGTATCTCGACTTCGATGCCGGTCGGGATTTCGAGAAGGAGATCGTCGTCAAGGTCAACGTGCCGGAGGTCGCGCGTGCTGAGTTGATGCGGCCCTCGTGGAAGCGGGAGCACGTTGCTCTTGGGACGAACACAGATCCGTATCAGTGGGTCGAGGGGCGCTACCGGCTCATGCCGGGGATCTGGGAGGCGATGCGGGATTCGGGGACGCCGTCGTCGGTGCTCACGAAGTCGCCCCTGCTGTTGCGCGACCTCGAGCTGATGAAGGAGGTGCACGAGGCGGCCGGGTTTGCGGCCAACCTGTCGATCCCGACTCTCGACGAGAAGGCCTGGCGTGCGAGCGAGCCGCATACGCCGCATCCGCGCAAGCGGATCGAGGCGGTGGCGGAGCTGAACCGGGCGGGAATCCCGACGGGCGTGCTGATCGCTCCGCTGATGCCGGGGATCAACGACTCGCCGCAGCAGGTGGAGGAGATCCTCGAGCTGTGCGGCGAGGCGGGCGCCACGAGCATCGGCGGCATCCCGCTGCACCTGCGCGGCGAGGTGCGCGACATCTTCATGGAGTGGCTGCGCTCGTACCGCCCCGATTTGGTGGCGCACTACGAGGAGCTATACGCCCGCGGCGCCTACGTGGATAAGGCAGAGCGCGAGCGGATCCAGGCGCTGCTGCGCCGCGGTCCGGGACGCCGCAGCGTGCCGGTGCTCCGGAGCTCAGTGCCCGAGCGCCGAGCGCCCGAGCCGAAGCAGGAGACGTTGTTCTGAGCGGCGCGTCGGCTACGACGCCGCGTGCGCGAAGACCGGTTCGCGGCCCTCGGCGGCCACCAGCTCGCCGAACTTGATGCCGTCGGGGTCGGTCTCGTAGGGGACGAAGACGTCCACCGCGTCGGCGTCGGCGTGGTCGAGCTCCACCTGGACGGCGTCGGTGGTCTCGCCGCTGTCCGGATCGGTGAGGGTAACGTCGGCGGCGATGCCCGACGCGCGGATCGCGCCCTCGGCCGCCTGCTCGCGCAGGCCCTCGTGTAGGGCGAGCAGCACCTCGCCGACGTCCGGGCTGTCGTCGCCCTCCACGTCGGCTCCCACCGCGTTCAGCTCACCGTCGGAGTCGACAGCAGCCGCGTACGGATAGAACTCGCCGTGCTCGTTGAGCATCCGCTCCGCGTACGGGAGGAGGAAGTTCAGGATCTCCTGGATCTCGTCACTGGGTTCGGCCATGGGCTCTCCGTGCCCGAGACTACTCGCCGCGAACCGCCTCGAACTCCCCTGTCTCGACCTCGCGCTCGATCTCCCGGTCGATCTCCTCCTGGGTCAGCGCCGGCAGCTCGCCGGTCTCCACGCGCCGGCGGAGGTCGCGCTCGCGGAAGCCGCGGAACTTCAGGATCTCCAGCACGACGACCAGATAGACGCTCGCCGCGACGGCGAGCACCCCGAAGGTGAGCAGCACGAGCGTCCACGTGGTGTCGAAGTGGCCGTGGTCGTCCGAGTAGGGGACGAAGCGCAGAGCGAGCGCCAGCGAGGCCAGGACGCCCGTCCACAGGTACAGGTAGACGACGGTGCGGCGCTGCGAGAAGCCGATGTTCGCGAAGCGGTGATGGAAGTGCGAGCGATCCGCGCGGTAGACCGGCTTCCGGTACTTGATCCGCTTCGCGATCACGAAGCTCGAGTCGAGGATCGGCACCGCGAGCACGATCAGCGGGAACACCAGGGCGACGACTGCGTTCGTCTTCAACGCACCCTGGACCGCGATCACGGCCAGCAGGTAGCCGAGCAGGTTCGATCCCGAGTCGCCCAGGAAGATCGTGGCCGGGTGGAACCCGTGGCGCAGGTAGCCGAGGGCTGACCCGGCGGTGGCCGCCGCGAGTATCCCCGCGGTGTTGCGGTCGAGCGAGAGCGCGATCACTCCGAATGTGATCGCCGCGATCGTGCAGATCCCGGCCGCCAGCCCGTCGACTCCGTCGATGAAGTTGACGATGTTCATCACGGCGACGATCCCGACCACCGTCGCCGGGTAGCCGAAATCGCCGAGGTCGACGCGCCCGACGAAGGGCGCGGTGAAGTCCGCGACGTACACGCCGCTCGCCACCGGAATCACGGCGGCGAGGGTCTGGCCCAGCAGCTTCACGTCGGGCGAGAGCTCGAGCAGGTCGTC
>DASUQG010000402.1:0-4694 GCA_036280695.1 Thermoleophilaceae bacterium | reverse complement strand
AAGCGGGGGACGATGTCGAGCGTCTCGCCCTTGCCGGCCACGCCCGCGACGGTGCACAGGCCCCAGCCCATGCGGGCGGCCTCGACCGCCTGGCGCATGACCTTCACGTTGCCGGTCGCTTCGAAGGTGTAGTCGGCGCCGAAGCCGCCGGTCATCTCGAGGACGAGGTCGACCGCCTCGGGGCCGCCGAGGAGCGTGTGGGTGGCGCCCTGGGCGCGCGCGTGGTCGAGCCGCTCCTCGGAGAGGTCGACGGCGACGATGCGGTCCGCGCCCGCCAGCCGAGCGCCCGCCACCGCGCCGAGCCCCACCAGGCCGGCGCCGAAGACCGCGCACGTCGAGCCCGGCTCCACCTTGGCGATGTAGAGCGCGGCGCCGATGCCGGTGGTGGCGCCGCAGGCGAGCGTGCAGACCACGTCGAGCGGCGCCTCGGGATCCACCTTGGCGAGCGCGATCTCCGGCATCACGGTGGCCTCGGCGAACGTGCTCGTGCCCATGAAGTGCCGGATGTCCTCGCCGTCGCGGTGCAGGCGCGTGCTGCCGTCCGGCAGGTAGCCCTTGTTCTGCTGCTCGCGGATGGCGAGGCAGATGTTCGTCTTGTCGGAGACGCAGTGGATGCACTCGCGGCACTGCGGCGAGAACAGCGTCACGACGTGGTCGCCGGGAGCCACGCTCGTCACGCCTTCGCCGATCTCCTCTACCACGCCGGCCCCCTCGTGCCCCAGCACGGTGGGCGAGTAGCCGGACGGGTCGGCCCCGCTCGCGGTGTAGAGGTCGGTGTGACAAACGCCGCAGGCGGCCAGCCGCACGAGCACCTCACCGCGCCCAGGTCCGTCGAGCTCGACGTCCTGGACGACGAGCGGCTTGGCGAACTCCTCCAACACGGCGGCGCGAATCCTCATGGCGGCGGACCCTACGGAGGCTCAACACATTGGGCAACCTGAGCGCGACCAATGTGTTGAGCTCCCGGCTAGCGCGGCGCGGCCGGCCTGATCCCCGGGCGGCGGCCCGCCACGCTCACCGTGCGGTTCCACGACGGTGAGCCGGGTGCCGCGGGCAGCACGGTGAAATCCGGGTGGCGGACCCAGGTGGGGACGTAGCGGATGAGGGGCGCCCGCACGCGCCGGCCGGGCCGGACGACGAAGTCGATCAGGGCGATCAGGCCGTCCTGGGCCGCGGTGGCGCAGCAGGCGGCGGTCTGGTTCGAGATCAGGTTGCCCTCGCCGAAGACGACCGGCTTGCCGTTCACGCGCCGGATCGGCTGCACCACGTGAGCGTGCTGGCCGACGATCGCGTCGATCGCCGGCGAGCGTGTCAGTCGCCGCGCGAGGGCCCGCTGCGGCGACGTGACGGACTGGACGTACTCGCTGCCCCAGTGAAGATTCACGATCACGATCCGCGCCCCGCGCCGTCGGGCGCGCCGCGCGTCCGCAAGGATCAGCCGCGGCGAGGCCCAGTTCACCGACCATGGATGCGGCACCAGCTGGCCGTTCGAGACCGCGGTGTAGGACAGGAACGCCACGCGCACGCCGCGCACACGCAGCATCGTCGTGCGCCGGCGCTCGCGGGCGGAGCGCGCGGTTCCCGTGGCGCGCACGCCGGCCCGGCGCAGCGCGCGCAGCGTGGTCCCGATGCCGTACTGGCCGGCGTCGAGCGAATGGTTCGAGGCGGTGCTGCATGCGTCCCAGCCCACCTGCCGGACCGAGCGGGCGAGGTCGGGCGGCGTGCGGAAGCTCGGATAGCCCTGCACCGGACCCGGCACGAGCGGGGTCTCGATGTGGCAGAGCGCCAGGTCGGCGCGCGCGATGCGGCGCCTCACGGGTGCAAACAGCGGCGCGAAGTCGTCGCGCCGCCCGCCGCCGAGCGCGAGCGCGCGCTGCGCCACCGGCGAGTGGATCAGCAGGTCACCCGATGCGGCGACCGTCAGGCGCACCGGCCGATCCGGCACCGCCGCCGGCGCCGGTGCCGCGCCCAGCAGCGCGGCGAGCCACACGATGAACGCCCTCACCAGCGCACATCATGCTCCTCCATAACTCCATAGCCCTCGGCAAGGCGCAAACCGCACGGCAGCTCACCGCTGAACTGTCCGAAAGGCTGCCGGTAGCTGTTACTCATCAGGACGAGGTTGATCCGCGACTCGCGCGCTGACCACTCTTGGAAACGGAGCGCGCCGACCGCGCTGAGGTCGTCGGCGAAGTCCTGGTGCGGGACCTCATGCGGCTCGCCGTCCACCCAGACGGTGCGCTCGCTCGCCGAGGCCGCGTCGTGCACGCCGTCGACGAGGTTCCAGGCCACGCGGCGACCGTCGTCCGTTCGCCCGAGGCCGGCCGACCAGCGCCACGCGGTGTGCCGCGCGTGGTAGCCGGCCGACTCGTCCACGAAGCCGTCGTCGCCGTCGAGCTCCCAGGTGCGGCCGGCGGCGCTCACCCGCCCCCGCACCTGCACCGGCGCGTGCTTGCGGGTCCAGATGTACGAGTGCCCGTGGGGCGACACGGTCTCCACGCCCTCGCCCTCCTCGAGTCGCAGTTCGAGAATCCCGCGCACGAGTGCCCGTCCCGGGCGCAGCTCGATGCCGCGCCTGCCCTCGAGCAGTGTCCCGTCCGGCAAAGCGAGCGCCCACCAGCGCTGCGGCACTCCGGCGACCCGCGCGTCGCCCACGCACAGCATCAGGTCGGGGCGGTACACGCCCAGGTAGCGCCAGCGCTTCAGCGGCCTGCCGGAGCGGAGCGCGGGCATGCGCGCCGGAGGCAGCGGCAGAGCGAGAGCGCGCACCCCGGCGCCGCGTACAGGGAGGTCGCGCATGTTCGCGCAGTACACTCCAGATTGACTAGTCAGTCAATCGCCCGAGGGAGGGTGATGAGGTGAGGGCAGCCGCCGTCCAACTGCAGTCGACCAGCGACACCGAGGCCAACCTGGCGACGGCTGAGCGTCACACCCGCGCCGCCGCCGCGGAGGGAGCCGAGCTGGTCGTGCTCCCGGAGCGGCTCGACATCCGCGGTGCGACGGCCGACTACCTCGCCGGCGCCGAGCCGCTCGACGGCCGCCCGATCACATGGGCGCGCGAGCTGGCGCACGAGCTCGGCATCGACCTCGTGGCCGGCTCGGTCGCGGAGCGGCGCGAGGGCCACGAGCGCGTCTCCAACACCTCCGTGCACGTCGGGCCCGACGGCGAGATCCGGGCGGTGTACCGCAAGATCCACATGTTCGACATCGAGGTCGACGGCGTCGTGTACCGGGAGTCCGAGCACTCCGAGCCGGCCGACGAGGTGGTGCTGTCCGAGACCGCGAACGGCGTGGGCCTCGGCCTGACGATCTGCTACGACCTGCGCTTCCCCGAGCTCTACCGCATCCTCGCGCTGCGCGGCGCACGCGTGATCACCGTGCCGGCGAACTTCACGCGCGTGACCGGCGAGGCCCACTGGGAGGTGCTCCTGCGCGCCCGTGCGATCGAGGACCAGGTGTTCGTGATCGCGCCGGGGCAGGGCAACCTTCGGGGCACCGAGCGCGACAGCTACGGCAACTCGATGATCGTCGACCCGTGGGGCGAGGTGCTCGCGCGCGCCCCGATGGAGGGCGACGGCTTCATCGCGGCGGACCTCGACCTCGCCCGCCAGGACGTGTTGCGCGAGAAGCTGCCGAGCCTGGCGAACCGCGTCGGCGCCGCGTACAGGTGGCCCGAGGAGGTCCGCGCTTAGTGGCGACTGCGGCCAACAGCGCCCCCGACAAGCGGCGCATGATCCTCGACGCCGCGGTGCGCGTGTTCGCGCGCCAGGGCTTCCACCACTGCCGCGTCTCGGACGTGGCCGACGAGGCGGGCGTGGCGTACGGCCTCGTCTACCACTACTTCAACTCGAAGGAGGAGATCCTCAACACGCTCTTCCTCGAGCGCTGGCAGATCATGCTCGACGCGATCGGCGAGATCGACGCACGCGACATCCCGTCGCGCGACAAGCTGCGCTCGGTCGCCGGCTTCATCATCGACTCGTACCGGCACGACCCCGACCTGATGAAGGTGATCATCGTCGAGGTCACGCGCGCGGCGAACTCGTTCGGCGCGCTCCACCTCGCCGAGATTCGCAAGGCGTACGAGGGCATCGCGGGGATCGTCGAGGCTGCCCGCGAAGAGGGCTCCTTCAGGTCGGACATCCCGTCGGAGTTCGCGGCGATGTGCTTCTACGGCGCCATCGAGCAGCTGCTGACCGGCTGGATCTTCGAAGTGCTGCCGCGCACGGACGAGGAGTTCGAGCAGGCCAAGGACCTCATCGTGGAGGCGATCTGCGGTGGGCTCGAGAACGCCACGACGAGCGCTCCGCAGCCGTCTGCTTGAATCCGGCGCCTATGGACAACGACATCGTCAAGCGGCTCATGTGGGGCGGCCTGCTCGCCGGCGTGGGCGCGCTCGCCACGATCGTCTCGACCAAGATCGCCACCGAGATATGGGTACGGGTCTTCAAGGAGGACCCGCCGATCGACTGATGGCCGACGACGAGCAGACACAGACGGCCGAGCCGGTGAACCAGGGCGCCACGGGGCAGAGGCCCTATGGCGAGACGCCGCTCAGCGTGGAGAGCGAGAGCGATCCGTTCGCCGAGCGCCCCGAGGCCTTCGTCGGCGCGGCATTCGCCGGCGGGTTTGCGCTCGCCATGATCCTGAGACGATTCGCACGATGACCTCCAACGGAATCCCCCCGGACGACG
>DASUQG010000401.1:0-2451 GCA_036280695.1 Thermoleophilaceae bacterium | reverse complement strand
GTGCAGGACGCCGCCGAACGTCGCGATCAGGATCGCCACGCCGATCGCGGCGCCCAGCTGGCGGGCGGTGTTGAGGACCCCGGACGCCAACCCGATCTCCGGCCCCGAGACGGCTCCCATCGCGCCCACGTTGAGCGCCGGGAAGCCGATGCCCATGCCCACGCCGATCATCAGCAGGCCGGGCAGGATGCGGATGTACGCCCAGGCGTCATCAGCGGTCGACGGCAAGAAGGAGACCCACAACATCCCCACCGCCATCACTATCAGTGCCGGTCTTGCGAGCTCTCCCGGGGCTCGCGTGTCCGCCGCCCTGCCCACGAACGGCCACGCCGCAAGGCCGCATAGCGGTATCGGCACGATCGCGAACGCGGCCTCTAGCTGGGTGTAGCCCCAGAGGTTCACGAACACGAGCGAGAGCAGCAGCAAAGTTCCGATCGCGCCCGCTGCGAAGAACAGCATCCCGATGTTCGCGTTGCGGAACTGCCTGTTCGCAAGCAGCCCCGGCGTGATCATCGGGTCGGGCGCGCGCCGCTCCCACCAGAAGAACAGCACCCCGAGCAGGATCGCTCCCTGCATCAGGCTGAGCCAGAGCGGCAGGTCGCCGCCGAAGGGGTTCGCCTCGATCAGCGCCATCGTGAGGAACAGGACCGCGCCGCCGAGCAGCAGCATGCCGCGCACGTCCACCTGCTTGCCGACCGCGCTGAGGTCCCATGTCTCCGGCCACCAGCGCAGCGCCAGCACGATGCCGAGGATCCCGAACGGGATGTTGATCAGGAAGATCCAGTGCCAGCTCGCGATCTCGATCAGCACGCCGCCGAGCACGGGCCCGAAGGCCGAGGAGACCAGCGCCACCACGGCGATCAGCGCGAGCCCGAACCCGCGCTGCTGCGGCGGGAACACGAGCACGGTCATCGCGAAGCCGAGCGGGGCGAGGATGCCGGCGCCGGCGCCCTGGATCACGCGGAAGACGATCAGCCACTCCACCGACCAGGCCACCGCGCACAGCGCGGAGCCGATCGTGAACACCGCCAGGCCGAGCACGAAGAACTTGCGGCGGCCGAACTGGTCGGCCAGGCGCCCCATCGACACCAGCAGCACCGCGAAGACGATGTTGTAGGCGTTGATGACCCAGGTGACGGTCCCGATGTCGGTGGACATCTCGTCCTGGAGCTCCGGGATCGAGATGTTCACGATCGAGATGTCCAGCAGGGACATCGCCCAGCCGATCATCATCACGCCGAAGATCCGCCACTTGTGCTCGTAGAGGAACTCGGCGGACGGGTTCTTGCGCTCCGTCAGCGCTTCGTCACCGACGGGAGCTCACCTCCCTCAGGGACGCGGCCGTCGTACTGAAGGTCCTTCTTCGTGACGCCGTCCTCGGGCTCGTCGTTGTCGAACGGGTCCATGTCGTTCGGGATGCCGTCGTCGTCGGTGTCGTCGTCGCCGGCCTCGCGCGGCGGGCGCAGCGCGCCGTCGGGGCCGAACTCGGGCAGCGTGCCACCGGCCACGGTCAGCGCCGCGATCGACAGCTCCGTGAGCTTGCCCGGGTCCTCGTTGGCGATGTTGTCGAAGCGCGTGATGTCGTCCTCGACCTCCTCGTCGTCGTCGTACATCCGGCGCACGATCCGCTCGCGGTCCGCCACCACGAGCCAGCGGCGGTCGCGGACGATGATCTGGGTCCCAACGGCCGTGATCGACTTGGGTCGGTCGGGAAGGTCCTCCTGGTCCACGTCGTCGAACAGCGCGGTGAGGTCCTCGCCATCCATCTTGCCCGGGATGGTCAGGCCCAGGAAGGACAGCAAGGTGGGGGCCACGTCCTGCGTGGATGCGTACCAGTCCACGTCGTCACCCGACTTCTCGCCGTCGGGGTGGCGGATCAGGTACGGGATCTCGTACGACATCCGGTGCGAGGTGGGCGCCGCGCGGCCGAGGTAGCCGTGCTCGCCGAGGGCGAGGCCGTGGTCGCCGAGCACGTACACGACCGTGTCGTCGGGGACCTCGTCCAGGAGCTTGCCGAGCTCGTCGTCCACGGCCTCCACGTGGTCCACGTACGCCTCGCGCACGCGGTCGATGTCCTCGTCCGAGAAGTTCAGCTCCACCATGCGGCCGTCGGTCGGACCGAGCCCGTCGTCCTCCACGCGGCCCGGCCGCACGTAGAACGGCGGCGCGCCGTAGGCGTCGGCCGGGTCGAAGGGATCCACCCCCACGAAGAAGGAGTCGGCGCCCTTCACCTCGCGAAGCGCCCGGATCCCCATGCGCATCGTGCGGCGCGTCTCGCCGGTGAGCCGCTTGAATGAGGGGATCAGCTCCTCGTCGATGCCCGAGCGGACGTCAGCGCTGACCGACGAACCGGCGCGCCGCACGTCAGCGAAGCGCGGCCCATCGAAGGTCGGGTTGTCGGTCAGGTAGATGGTCTCCACCCCGGCGGCGCGCGTGACCTCCGTCAGCAGC
>DASUQG010000400.1:0-6132 GCA_036280695.1 Thermoleophilaceae bacterium | reverse complement strand
GCGCCGGCCAGGTGCTGCGGGTTGGCCGTCTCCGGATCGAGATCCTGTCCCCACAGCCTTTGCCGCCCGGCACGCCGGCGCCCGAGGACCCAAACCCGCGCGGGGTCGCCGCGATCGTGAGCGCGGGCGAGTTCGACCTGTGGCTCTCCGCCGACGCCGAGTCCGACGCCATCCTGCCGCTCCCGCTGCGTCCGGTCGAGGCGATGAAGGTTTCCCACCACGGCAGCGCCGACCCCGGCCTGCCCGAGGTGTTGAGCCGCCTGAGCCCACAAGTGGCCGCGATCGAGGTCGGCGCCGACAACACCTACGGCCACCCAACGCCCGAGACGCTCGCTGCGCTGCGCGCGGCGGTCCCGAACGTGTACCGCACCGATCGTGACGGGACCGTGACGCTTGCGGTACGCGACGGTCAGATAGACGTAAGGACCGAGCACTGACCGGGGCCGCCCCGCCGGAGGCTCCGCCCGCGCGCTACGTACACTGGCCCGCGTGGCCGAATTGAAGCCCGCCTACCTCGTCTGCGGAGACGACGACGCCAAGATCGACGCCTGGCGGGCTCGCGTGCGGCGCCGGGCCGAGGACGAGCGCGGACCCGGCGGGCTCGAGTCGTTCGATGCTCGCCAGAGCGATCCCGGCGAGGTGGCCGGCTCGCTCGCGATGCTGAGCTTCGAGACGGGCACGCGGTACCTGCTGGTGGACGACGTGAGCGTTTGGAAGGCCGGCGATCTCGCGCCGCTCGAACAGGCCCTCACAGAGCTGCCGCCCGATACCGTGCTGGTCCTCGTTGCCCGCGGTAAGAGCACCAAGCAGCTCTCGAAGGCGGTCGAGAAGGCCGGCGGCGAGGTGCGTGAGTACGCCGCGCCCAAGCCGTGGGAGCTGCCCAAGTGGTGCGTCGGCCACGCGCGCGAGCTGGGCCTTCAGCTCGACCAGGAGGCGGCGAAGGAGCTCGTCGCACGCGCGGGCACGAGCCAGCAGCGGCTCGCTCGCGAGCTCGAGAAGATCGCGCTCGCGATCCATCCGTCCACCAACGTGACGACGGCGGAGGTGGAGCGGTTGGCCGCGGCCGACACCGCGCCGGGCGCCTACGACCTCGCCGACGCGCTCGTGGCCGGCGACCTGCGCGGGACACTCGCGCTCGCCGAGCAGCTCGACGAGCACGGCGAGCGGCCGGGCAAGCTCGTCTGGCCGATCGTGCGCAGGCTGCGCGAGGTGCATCAGGCTGCGTCGCTGCTCGGCGCGGGCATGCCGGACGCCAAGGTGGCCGAGGCACTGCGGGGGCCGCCCTGGGCGAGCAAGAAGGTCATCGCCCGCGCCAAGAAGGCCGACGTCGCCACGCTGGAGCGAGCGCTCTGCGTGTTCGCCGACCTAGAGGTGGAGATGCGCGGCGGCAGTGACCTTCAGCTTGGTGAGGACACCGCGTTCTCGCTCGCCCTCGCTCGGGCGACCAGCGCGGGCTAGGCGCCCGGCCCGTACGGGTACCACCATTCCTTCGGGGCGATCTTCGTCTCTATGTGCACGTGCTTCGTGTCCTGGAAGGCCTCGAGCCCCTCCTGCCCGAGCTCGCGGCCGAAGCCCGACTGCTTCATGCCGCCGAACGGCCCGGCGTCGTTGTCGGTCAACGGGTCGTTGATCCACACGGTGCCGGCGCGGATCTCGCGCATGCAGCGCACGGCGGTCTCCAAGTCGCGCGTGTAGACGTTCGCCCCGAGGCCGAATCGCGTGGCGTTCGCCAGCCGGATCGCCTCGTCGAGCGAGTCCACCGGCACGATCGGAGCCACCGGCCCGAAGGTCTCCTCGCGAAGCAGCTCGGTCGAGTCCGCGGCGCCCGTCACGACCGCCGGGGCGAAGAAGTGCCCGCGCTCGAAGCCGGCGCGGTCGCCGCCCACCAGCACCTCGGCACCGGCCTCGACGGCCGCCGACAGCTGGGCGTCCACCTTCGCCCGCTGAGGGCCGGAGACCATCGGGCCCACGTCCGTCGACGCGTCGAGCGGATCTCCGATCCGCAGCGAGCGCGTGTAGTCCACGAACTCCGAGACGAAGTCCTCGTAGACCTCGCGCGCCACGTAGAAGCGCTCCGCGGACGTGCAGACCTGGCCGGCGTTGAGGTACGCCGCCCAGGCGCCGCCCTTCGCCGCCACCTCGACGTCGGCGGCCACGTCGGCGCAGACGATGAACGGGTCCTTGCCGCCCATCTCCAGGTTCATGCGGGCCACCCGCGACGCGCAGGCCGCAGCGACGCGCTTGCCGGTCTCGACCGAGCCGGTGAAGGCCACGCCGGCGATGCGCTCGTCGGCCACGATCGCCGCGCCCACGTCACCCGCCCCGGCGACGATGTTCACCACGCCGGCGGGCAGGTGGTCGAAGCAGGAGGCGAGCATGAGCGTGGACAGCGGCGTGAGCTCGGACGGCTTCGCCACGACGGTGTTGCCGGCGGCGATCGCGGGCGCCAGCTTCCAGGCGAGCAGCAGCAGGGGGTAGTTCCACGGGACGATGCAGCCCCACGCGCCGATCGGCTCCTTGACCACGAGCGCGAGCTGGGTCGACTCGATCGACGGGATCACGCGGCCGGCGAAGTTGCGGCCCATCTCGGCGTAGTAGTCGAATGCCGACGCCGTCCAGCCCACCTCGTCGGAGTTCTCGACCAGCGGCTTGCCGCCCTCGAGCGTCATCACGCGAGCGAGCTCGTCGGTGCGCGCCCGCAGCCGCGTGGCCACCTCGTGCAGCAGCTCCGCACGCTCCACCGCGGGCGTGCCCGCCCATCCGGGGAACGCCTCGTTCGCCGCTGCCACAGCGGCGTCGAGCTGCTCGGAGGAGGGGAGACCCAGCTCCGCGACCGTCTCCTCGGTGGCCGGGTTCTCGACCGCGAGCCTCTCTCCATCGCCCGCGACCTGCTCGCCACGGATCAGCAGCCTCGTCTCCATCGCGAGCACACTAGCGGCGGGCCGACCGCCGCCAGGCGACTAGGTCCCGGCCGTGACCGCCCGCTGAATCGTGTCGGGCAGCGTGAAGATGTCGCCCAGCTTGCCCTCGTAGGTGGGCACCCCGTGGCGCACGGCCAGCTCCTCCAGCGCCACGAGGTCGCCGGCATGCGCCGCCTGACTGTCGAGGACGTCGCCGCCGCCGAGCGCGCACGGCGCGGTCGCCACCTCGGGTGGGTCAGGCAGCGCCGGCTGGTCGAAGTTCGCGTGCTCCCAGTCGAAGCTCAGGCCGATGTTGCGCGCCTGCGCCTGTCGGAGTGTGAGGTCGCCGAGCCCGAAGCGGTACGAGATCAGCTTCAGCACGGACTCGTGCCCGTAGGCACCGTGGTCCACGCGGACGGGCGCGCGCTTCCTCCGACGCGCGTAGGGCGAGATCGCCAGCGCCGGGGTGCGGAAGCCCATCTGCCCGAAGTCCTCGAACAGGTCGGCGCTCGCGCGGTCGTCGGCCACGTGCGGCGGCGTCACGTGATCGAAGAAGCCGCCCCACTCGTCGTAGAGCACGAACAGCGCCCCGCGCCGGTAGTTCGGCGACTTCACGAACGCGTTCACCACATCGGCCATGAACGCCTGCCCCAGCCGGACGTCGCCGAGCGGATGCTCGTCGGCGGACAGCCCGTCGCCCCCGCCGCCGTCGCGGAAGGGCGGGTCCACGAACGCGATGTTCGGCAGCGTGCCGGCCGCGCAGTCCGCGTAGTAGCGCGTGATCGGGTTCGTCCAGGTGGCCCCGCGCGGACCCCAGACCGCCGAGAAGGGCAGGTCGGAGGCGTAGTAGCGCGCGCTGAGGCCGTGGGCGAGCCCACGGTCGAAGATCGTCTCCCACTGGTTGCCGAGCGTCCCGGCCGGGGGGTCGTTGTTCTTCAGGCCGCCGGACTGGGCGGACCACTTGTAGTAGCGGTTCGGCCAGGTCGAGGCGAGCAGCGAGCAGAAGAAGCGGTCGTAGAGCGTGTAGTTGCGCGCAGCCTCGTGGATGAAGCCGAGCTCGCCGCTATTGAAGTAGGTGAGCGCGAACTCGTCGTTGCCCGAGCCCTCCGCCAGGAAGCCGCCCAGGAGCTGCGCGCGGCCGGACTCCCAGCCGTGCCCCGGGTCCGGGTGGCCGCAGCCCTTGTACTCCATCCCGCCGCTTCCGAGAGTCGAGAAGTGGCGCGTGGGCACGGACTGCCCGCTGGGGTCCGTGAAGCTCTGGTTCTGTATCCCGTCCGCCTCGGCCAGCCAGCCGAAGTAGTGGTCGAACGAGCGGTTCTCCATCATCAGGACGACGAAGTGGTCGATCGGGACGTTGCGCGGCGCCGGGAGTCCGGAGCGCGAAGCCGCCGCCTCGGCCGCCTCAGCCAGGATCGTGCTCGCCGGCAGGGCCGCAGCCAGCCCCGCCATGCCGGCCGTGTACGCCGTCCGCTCGAGGAACTCCCGCCGCGTCGCCTCCGCCATCCCGCCGGTCATTTACCCACACGGCGCGGGAAAATGTCGCAGTTCGGTTACCGGGCTACGAGAGGCGGCTGCGGATGCGTGCCGCGCGGGACTTCTTGCGTGCGCCGTTGTTGCGGTGCAGTGCGCCGGACTTGACGGCCTTGTCGATCCGCGAGACCAGGTTGCGGAACTCGTCGTCGGCCCTACCGGTGTCGCCCTCGCCGACCGCCGACTCGAGGCGCCGGAACCAGGTCTTCACCTGCGAAGTGCGGCGCCGGTTCTCGAGGCGCTCGCGCTCCGCCCGATGGATCCGCTTTTCTTGTGAGGCGATGTTGGCCATTACCGGCCGAAGAGTGTAGCGGGGCGATTCCTGTGGCGACCGACGCACCGGGCCGTCCCGGACACGCGCGGCGACTCGCGCGCAACACCGCGTTCTTCTCGTTCGCGACCGGCCTCTCGCGCCTGCTCGGCCTCGCCCGCGAGGTGGTCGCGGCGAGCTACTTCGGGGTCACGGGCGCGATGTCGGCGTTCACGATCGCCTTCCAGGTGCCGAACCTCGTGCGCGCGCTGTTCGCGGACTCGGCTCTCCAGGGCGCGTTCGTGCCCGTGTTCAGCGAGCTGCTCGAGAAGGGGGAGCGCAAGGAGGCCTTCCGCGTCGCCTCGAGCCTCTTCTTCCTGATCTGCCTGCTGCTCGGCTCGATCACGGCGCTGTTCGTCCTGTTCGCCGAGCCGCTCATGGGCCTGTTCGCGCCGGGCTTCGACGACAACCCCGCGCTCCAGGACCTCACCGTGAACCTCGCGCGGCTGATGTTCCCGATCGTCGTGCTGCTCGCGCTCTCCGGCCTCGTGGTGGGGATGCTCAACTCGTTCGAGCACTTCGCCGTGCCGGCGCTCGCCCCGGTGGCGTGGAACCTCGTGATCATCGCCGCGCTCGTGGGCCTCGTCCCCGTGCTGCCGGAGGAGGACGAGATCTACGCGTACGCGATCGGCATCCTGGCCGGCACGATCGTGCAGTTCCTGCTGCCGCTGCCGTGGCTGCGCGGGCGCGGCGGAGGCCTCACCTTCAAGATCGACTGGCGCGACGAGCGCGTCCGCCGGGTGCTGAAGCTGATGCTGCCGGTCACGATCGCGCTCGGCCTGATCAACGTGAGCCTGCTGATCAACTCGGTGTTCGGCACGCTCGTGTCCGAGGAGGCGCCCGCGGCGATCGACAAGGCCTTCCGCATCTATCAGCTACCTCAGGGCCTGTTCAGCATCGCCGTGGCCACGATCCTGTTCCCGACGATGTCGCGCTTCGCGGCGCGCGGCGCGCGCGACGACCTGCGCCGCACGATGGGCACCGGCGTGCGCCAGATCTGCCTGCTGCTGATCCCGAGCGCCGTGCTGATGGCCGTGCTGGCCGAGCCGGTAACGCGGCTCGTCTACGAGCGCGGCGCGTTCGATGCGCAGGCCACCGACCTCACGGCGACGGCGATGCTGTGGTGGTCGATCTCGCTGCCGTTCCAGGGCGTCAGCCTGCTGTTCTCGCGCACCTTCTTCAGCCTCCAGCGCCCCTGGGCGACCACTGCGCTCGCGGGCGTCAACCTGCTGGTGAACGCCGCGCTCGCCGCTGCCCTCTATGAGCCGTTCGAGATCGCCGGGATCGTGATCGGCACGGTGGCGGGCACGATCGTGATGTGCGTGGCCCAGGGCTGGATCCTGCGCGGCGAGCTCGGCGGCATCGAGGGCGGGCGGCTGGTGTCCGCCGCGA
>DASUQG010000399.1:0-5699 GCA_036280695.1 Thermoleophilaceae bacterium | reverse complement strand
AGGCAGTTTGACCCGCCCACACGATTTCCAGTCGTGCACCTTCGGCCGCTCGGTCACCTCTCCTAGGCGGCAGCCAAGCCTAGCTTGGCCCGCGCCCGGCGCGGTGCTCCGTCAGGCGGCCTTGCGGACCTGGACGTGCGGCGTGCGGCGCGGGAAGGCGACGATCGTCGAGTAGCTCACCTCGCTGTAGGCGAGCGGCTGGAGGGCGCAGCCGCAGCCCTCGCAGAGCAGGTCGTCGAAGTCCTCGATCTCGCCCCAGGCCTCGAACTCCTCGGCGCAGGACTCGTCCGTGCATATCAGGATCGCGTAGAGCATGGAGTGGGACCATGCTGGGCGCGGCCCCGGACGGAAGCGCCGCGCGGCTGCAATCAGGCTTGCAGCCGGGTGAAGTGCCAGAGCGAGCCGCCAAGCTTGCGCTCCACGCTCAGACCCGCAGCACTGGCGCGTTTGGCGAGCGCCGAGTGGGTGACCATGTGCGGGTCGCCGAACAGCTCGCCGACCACGATGCGACCCCCGGGCTTCACGACGCGCCGGAGCTCGCGCAGCGCGGCGTCCTGGTCCGGGATCTCCCCGAGCACGGTTACGAGGTACGCGCCGTCGAAGCCGTCGTCCGGATAGGGCAGCTCGCGGGCGTCTGCACGCGCGGGCGTGATGTTCTCGATCCCATGCTCCTGCGCGCGCCGCAGTGTGTGGTCGAGCATCTCCTGCTGCACGTCGAGCACGTCGAGCCTGCCGTCCGGCGCCAGCCAGTCCGCCACCGGAAGCGAGTAGTAGCCGGTCCCGGGCCCCACCTCGAGCAGCCGCTCTCCCGGCGTGGGCTCGAGGATCTCGCGCAGGCGCTCGCGCGTGATGAACGGGTGCGGCGCCTCCACCCAGAAGCGCTGGGAGTACGGGCAGGCCGACGGGTTCCTGCGCCACCAGACTGCCGCTCCGAGCACGGCCGCGCCTCCTAGGAGCGCGAGCCGGCGGGCGGCGCCCATCAGGCGCCGTCGGAGGCCGGCACGATCAGGCGGATGTGGCGCCGGGCGAGCATCAGGACCGGGGTGGTCCAGTCGCGCCCGGAGCCGTCGAGCGCCACGAGCTGGGCGTCGAGGATCGTGAAGAACTCGTGGTCGCGCCGGTTCACGTGATCGGAGACCCGGCTGCGGTAGCCCTCGCGCGGCAGCGTCAGCATGCCCTCGACCCGGTACCGGTCAGTTTCGACGACGACTTTTTCCTGGCGGTTCTCCACGGCGGCGCAATCTAGCGGGTACCGTCCTCCTGATGGCACAAGCGGCCCCGAGCGGGCGCGGTCCCGCGCTCGACGCCGTCTTCAAGCCGGTTCAGCCTCCCTCCACCTTCGAGGAGACCGTGGAGCGGCTGGGAACGGCGATCCGCCTGGGACTGCTTCCACCGGGCACGCGCCTGCCCGCGGAGCGCGAGCTGGCCGACGAGCTTCGCATCTCGCGCTCGACCCTGCGTCAGGCGCTCACCACGCTCGTCCAGAGCGGGCATCTCGTGGCGATGCGCGGCCGCGCGGGAGGCACGTTCGTGGCCGAGGAGCCGCCGCTCGCCCAGGTGAGGGACGCACCGCCGCTGCGCGACGAGGCGCGCGCGGTGCTCGACTACCGGGTGGTGGTGGAGACGGGCGCCACGGTGCTCGCGGCAGAGCGAGCCGGCGGGGCGGACCTCGACCTCCTCGACGCACTCACCGAGCACATGAGCGCCACCCAGTCCGCGAGCTTCGAGGTGTACAGGCGGGCCGACGTGCGCTTCCACATCGGACTAGCGGAGGCATGCCACTCGCCGCGGCTCGTGGTGGCGATGACCGAGGTGCAGGGCCAGATGAGCGACCTGATCCAGCGCATCGCGCATCCCGACGAGGTGCTCACGCGCTCGAACGCGCAGCACAGGCGGCTCGTGAGGCTGCTGCGCCGCCAGGACACCGGCCGCGCCGTGCGTTTGATGCGCCAGCACTGCGAGGGGACCGAGCACATCCTCGCCGCCCTGATGCCGGACTGGTGAGCGCCTAGGAGGGCCCGAGAGCCCAGGTGTCTTTGGCGCCGCCGCCCTGGGCGCTGTTCACGATCATCGACCCCTCCTCGAGCGCCACGCGGCTGGTGCTGGCCGGGAGGACGCGCACGCCGTCGTCGGACAGGAGGGCATAGGGGCGAAGGTCCACGTGGCGCGGCTCGAGCCGGCCGTCCACCACCGTGGGGTGGACCGAGAGCTGCACGAGCTCCTGTCCGATCCAGCCTCCCGGCTCGGCCGCCATCTGCTCGCGCACGCGCGCGCGGATCTCCTCGTCCGCGTCGCGCCAGATCACCACTCCCTCGCCGCCCATCTCCCCGCGCGGCTTGACCACCAGGTCGTCGAGCTCGTCGTCGGGACCCACTACCCGCGAAGGGATCGACGGCAGGAGCGCCTCCTGGTCGAGATAGAAGCGGATCAGCTCGTCGACGTGCGCGTGCACGAGCTTGTCGTCGGCGATGCCCGAGCCGGGCGCGTTCACGACGGCCACCCTCCCGGCGCTGGCCGGCCCCAGCAGCGCGTCCCCGATCGCGGTCGGGGAGCCGTCCGCCTCCGTGAAGCGGTCCTCGGCGGTGCGCATGTAGACCACGTCGACGCCACGCGCGCGTCCGTCGATCCACGCCACCACTCGGCCATCGCGCTGCTCCAGGTCAGCGAGCGTGACGAGCGGGGCGCAGAGCTCGCGCGACAGCCGCTGGTGCTCCCACCAGCCCGCCGCGGACGGCCCCTCCGAGAGGAGCACCATGCTCGGCTCCTCCACGCCCGGCGGCGCGGCATCGTGAAGCGCGAACGCGAGCTCGCCGAAGACGGCCGAAAGGTCGTGCTGCGGCGGCTCGACGGGCAGAAGGTCGCGAAGCGTCTCGCGCATCGCCACGGCGTACGCGACGCCGGACGGCATCCGCGCCTGGTCCTCGATCACCCTGAAGCGGCCGTCCTCGCAGCGCACCACGTCGAGGCCCGTGAACGAGATCCAGCGCCGCGGCGCGACGCCACGCATCGCGGGCTCGAAGTGGGGCGACGCCTCGACCTCCTCGCGCGTGAGCGGACCGGACTCGAACACGCGACCGTCGCCGTAGGCGTCGGCCACGAACGCCTCCATCGCCAGCAGTCGCTGCCCGATGCCGGCCTGGAGCTCGGACCACTCCGGCTCGGTGAGGATCCGCGGCACCGGGTCGATGTGCGCGTCGTCGTCGGGACCGGTGCCGAACGTGACGCCGCGCTCCCGAAGGCGGCGCTTCACCTCCTCCGCAGCCGCCGCCGGGTCGCCGAGGGCGTCCAGCAGCTCGGCGTACTGCGGGCGCGGAGCACCGCTCTCGTCGTACGCCTCGTCGTAGGGCCGGCTCACGCGGAGCCGCGTACCCGCTCGCCGCCCGGATCGAACAGCGGCTCGCTCGTGACCTCTCCGCCCACCCAGCTGCCGAAGATGTCGAGCTCCACCGCCGTGCCGCGCGCGGACTGCTCGGGTGGCAGGTATGCGTACGCGATCGAGCGCTCGACCGTGTAGCCATATCCGCCCGTGGTGACCCGGCCCGCGATCTCGCCGTCCACGCGCACCGGCTCGTTTCCGAGCGCCACCGAGCGCGGGTCCTCGAGCGTGATGCAGCAGAGCCGCTTGCGCGGCCCCCGCTCGTTCGCCTCGGCCAGCGCGTCGCGGCCGATGAAGCCGCCGTCCTTGTCGAGCTTCACGGCGAACTCGAGGCCGGCCTCGTAGGGCGTCTCGTCCGGCGTGATGTCCGCTCCCCAGACGCGGTAGCCCTTCTCGACCCGCATCGAGTCGATCGCCCGGTACCCGGCCGCCACGATCCCGTGCGGCTCACCCGACTCCCAGAGCGTGCGCCACAGGGTCATCCCGTGCTCGGTCGGGCAGTAGAGCTCCCACCCGAGCTCACCCACGTAGGTCACGCGCAGCGCGCGCACGGGCACGTCGCCGACCGTGATCTCGCGCAGCGTCATGTAGGGGAACTCGTCGTTGTCGAGCGACTGCGTGGTGAGCGGTGCGAGCACGTCGCGGGCGCGCGGACCCCAGATGCCGAAGCAGGCCGAGGCCGAAGTCACGTCGTGCACCTGCACGGAGCCGTCGCCCGGCAGGTGCCTGCGTATCCACTCGCGGTCGTGGTTGCCGAACGCCGTCCCGGTGACGATCGAGAAGCGCTCCTCGGCCAGCCGGGCGACGGTGAAGTCGCACTCGATGCCGCCGCGTGAGTTGAGCATCTGCGTGTAGGTCACGCGCCCGACCTCGCGGGCCACGTGGTTGTCGCACAGGCGCTCGAGCAGCGCGGCCGCGCCCGGCCCCGCAACCTCGAGCTTCGCGAACGACGACTCGTCGAAGATCGCCACGCCCTCCCGGCACGCCAGGTGCTCGGCACCGATGGCGGGCGACCAGTGCTTGCCGGCCCAGCCGCGCGGGCGCAGCGACTCGTCGCCGCCTGACGCGTTCGACTCGTACCAGTTCACCCGCTCCCAGCCGGACTTCTCGCCGAACGCGGCGTCTCGCTCGCGGTGCCACTCGTACGCCGCCGAGGTGCGCAGCGGCCGGCCCGCCTGGCGCTCCTCGAACGGGTAGTGGATGTCGTAGTAGGTCTCGTAGGTCTCGAGCACCCGCTTGAGCGTGTAGGACGGCGACCGGTACTGCGCGCCGAAGCGCCGCACGTCCATCTGCCAAAGGTCCATCGAGGGCTCGCCCGCGGCTATCCACTCGGCCATCACCTTGCCGACTCCGCCAGCGCCCGCGAGGCCATGTGCGCAGAAGCCGCCGGCCACGAACAGGCCGCGGACCTCGGTCTCGCCGAGGCAGAACTCGTTGTCCGGGGTGAAGCCCTCGGGCCCGTTGATCATGCGCGTGACCTTCACGTCCTCCATCTGCGGCACGCGCCTGCGCGAGTTAACGACGATCTCCTCGAAGCGGTCCCAGTCGTCCTCGAGCAGGCGGCCGTTGAAGTCGGGAGGGATACGCTCGAAGCCGGCGCCGTCGCGCTCCGTGAACGCCGGCGCCGCGGGGCGCTCGTAGCCTCCCATCACGAGCCCGCCGCCCTCCTCGCGGAAGTAGATGAGCAGGTCCGGGTCGCGCAGCGTGGGCAGCGGGTTCTGCGGGTCCCGCTCGCGGAACGGCTGGGTCACGATGTACTCGTGCGACATCGGCACGATCGGGATGCGCACTCCCGCGAGTCGCCCCAGCTCGGCCGAGAACATCCCGCCCGCGATCACCACCACCTCGGCGTCGATGTCGCCGCGCTCGGTGCGAACCCGACCCGGCTCGATCCCCGTCACGCGCGTGTTCGTGAAGATCTGGACGCCGCCCTCGCGGGCCCCCTCGGCCAGGGCGAGCGTGAGCTGCGATGGGTCGAGGTAGCCGTCGGTGGGGAGCCACGCCGCGCCGAGCACGCCCTCCGTGGACATCAGCGGGAAGAGCTCCTTCGCCTCCTCCGCCGAGATCAGCTCCAGCGGCAACCCGAACGTCTTCGCCCACCCTGCCTGGCGCCGCAGCTCCTCCATGCGCTCATCGCTCGACGCGAGCCGGATACCGCCGCACTCGACCCAGCCGCATGCCTCGCCGAGCTTTCTGTAGAGCTCGACCGAGTACATCATCATCCGGGTCAGGTTCACCGAGCTGCGCAGCTGGCCGACCAGTCCCGCGGAGTGGAAGGTCGAGCCCGACGTGAGCTGGTTGCGGTCCACGAGCACCACGTCGT
>DASUQG010000398.1:0-2263 GCA_036280695.1 Thermoleophilaceae bacterium | reverse complement strand
TCGAGTGTCACCGCGCCGCGAACCCAAACGATCTCGCTCGGACCGAGTCGCCAGACGCGTGTCCGCGGGTCTGGAGTGGTGTGCCCGTGCAACACGTAGCGCGGACTATGGTGCTCCACCCAGGTCCGCAGGGCCTCGAATCCGACGTGCGCCGCATCGTCCGGCTCGTCGTTGATCCCCAGCGGCGGGGAATGAGTAAGAAGCACGTCTGCCGCGGGAAGCTCTTGCACTAGGCGCGCGGCGTCCTGCTGCGAGTACTGATGAACGCCCGGTGCGCGACGAAGGACGCTGCCCTCGAAGCCGGCGAAACTCCAACCGCCAACTTCCGCGCGGGCCATGTGCAGATCGCGAATGCCGAGAGCGCTCAGCTCGTCGTCCGCGTCATGATTCCCGTGCACGCCCAGCTTCGGCACGTCCGTTGACGCAAGCGAAGCGATCCACTCGGCCCTGAGGTCGCCGAGCGTCACGACCAGCTGCGGCTCGTTGACAGCGACGAGCTCCGCGGCGTCCGCCGGCGGCGGCTCGTCGGCGAAAGCGAGCACGCGCATCCCCGCAACCTACTCAGGGAGCCCGCGCTCGCCTGCACCTCGGCGCGCGAGGCCCCGCGGCTGCTCCGCTCCGCAGGCCGGCCGGTCAGCCGCTGAGCTGATCGATCTTCGCCGCCAAGACGAAGTCGTTGCGGGTCAGGCCCGAAGCGGCGTGGGTCGTGAGCTCGAAGGCTGCCCGACCCCAGCCCAGCTCGATGTCGGGGTGGTGGCCCTCCGCCTCGGCGATCAGCGCCACACGTGCGGTGAAGCCGAATGCGTCGCGGAAGTTCGGAAACGAGAACTCGCGGCGCAGCGCGGCGTTGCCCTCGCGCTTCCAGGCCGGCACCTGCGCGGAGAGCTCGGCGGCCTCGTGCTCGGGCAGCGGCGCGGTGCCTGGCTCGCAGGCCTCGCAGTGGGCCGCGGCAAGCTCGCTCACACCCGCCAGCTTTGCAGCCCCGGCGCGAGGTGACAAGGCGCCTGCCAGGGCGTACGCTGACAGCGGAAGAGGTCTGGACGGAACGATGTCGCTTGGCGCCCGTTTTTTCGACGATCCCCGGTACCTCCGTACCGTGGTCGCCGAGAAGCCCGCCGCAGAGTCGGCGGCGCACGCACACGGCGCCGCGCACCTGGCCGGCTGCCTCCCGGGGGCGCGGATCCTCGACGCTGGGTGTGGCAACGGCCGCCACGCCGTGCCGCTCGCCCATGCCGGCTACCGGGTCGTCGCGCTCGACCGCTCGCGCCCGCTGCTGGCTGCGGCGCGGCGTGCCGCTCGCGGCGCTCCGTGGCCCCACTTCGTGCCGGGCTCGTACGCCGAGCTGCCGTTCCCGGGCGGCACCTTCCGCGGCGTGCTGTGCCTGGGAACTGCCCTTGGCTACCTGGGCCGCGAGGGCGACCGGCTTGCGCTGCGCGAGTTCCGGCGCGTGCTCGCGGCGGGCGGGCGGCTGGTAATCGAGACGCTCCACCGCGAGGAGATCGGCGCCCGGCTGCGCGAGCACGAGGACCGGCCACTGGCGACCGGCGGCACCCTGTGCATCGAGCGGCGATTCGATCGCGCGCGCGGCGTGATGCACGAGGTCCAGCGCCTGGAGGACGGCACCGCGGACGGTTTGCCCCGGGGATACGAGCTGCACGTCTACGGCGAGCAGGAGCTGCGCCGCATGCTCGAGGACGCGGGCTTCGCCGTCATCGGACGCCACGCCTCGCTCGCCGGGGAGGGCGAGCCATCGGCCGGCACGCCGCTCGTGCTGGTGGCGGAGGTGGATCGCCGCGCCCGCCGGCCCGGATCAGCTCTGCGCGAGTAGGTCGATCCGCGCCGCAAGGATGAAGTCGTTGCGACTCAGGCCGGAGGCCGTGTGCGTCCACGTCCTGAATGCGGCGCGACCCCACTCCAGCTCAATTTCAGGATGGTGGCTCTCCGCCTCGGCCAAGAGGGCGACCCGCACGACGAGGCCGAACGCGCCGCTGAAGTCCGCGAAGGTGAACTCGCGCCGCAGAGCGCTGTTGCCCTCGCGCTCCCACGCCGGCACCTGTCGCTGTAGCTCCTCCGCCTCCTCCGCGCTGAGCGGCGGCGTCCCCGGCGGGTATTCGCGGCAATGCTCGCTGGCGAGGCCGGCCACTCGGCAAGCGTAACGCGCGCCACCGGGACGGGCGCGGCGTCGACCTCGCCGGTCTCGCCGAAGTCTGATGCTGGAGAGGTACCGGAGTCAGCGTGCAAGGTTGGAGGGCCTTGTGGTCCG
>DASUQG010000397.1:0-2789 GCA_036280695.1 Thermoleophilaceae bacterium | reverse complement strand
GCGCCAGATGGACGAGCGCCAGGCGCAGGAGCTCGAGAAGAAGATCCGCAAGGAGCAGTTCACGCTCGACGACTTCCTCGAGCAGATGCAGCAGGTCCGCAACATGGGCCCGCTCGGCTCGCTGCTCAAGATGATGCCGGGGATCGGGAGCCAGCTCGGCTCGCTGAACGTGGACGAGAAGGAGCTCGACCGGCTCGAGGCCATCATCCGCTCGATGACGCCCGAGGAGCGGGCGAACCCGAAGATCATCGACGGGTCGCGCCGGCGTCGGATCGCGCGCGGGTCCGGGACCTCCGTGCAGGCGGTTTCGCAGCTCGTGAAGCAGTTCGCGCAGATGAAGAAGGTCATGAAGCAGGTGGCGCAGGGCAAGATGCCGTCGCTGCAGCAGTTGGCCGGCGGTCGCTAACCTCTCGCCCTCATGTCCGTACGAGTCCGCCTCACCCGCGTGGGGAGCAAGAAGAACCCGATCTGGCGCGTGGTCGTCTCCGACCAGCGCTCGCCGCGCGATGGCCGCTTCATCGAGACGATCGGCCATTACAACCCGCAGACCGAGCCCTCCACGATCGTGATCGACGAGGAGCGCCTGCAGCACTGGCTCGCGCGCGGCGCGCAGCCGACCAACACGGTCAAGCAGCTCGTCCGGGCGCAGTCGAAGGGCACGCCCCCCGCCGCGGTCGCCGAGCCGGCAGCACAGCCCGAGCCTGAGCCGGCGGCCGAGCCCGAGCCTGAGCCGGCCGCTCCGGCGGAGTAGTGGAGGAGCTCCTCGAGTACCTCGCCCGGTCGCTCGTCGACCGTCCGGACGAGGTCAGCGTGGAGTCGTTCGAGGAGGACGACGGCACGATCGTGCTGGAGCTGCACGTGGCCGATGACGACGCCGGCAAGGTGATCGGCCGCGGCGGGCGCACCGTCGCCGCGCTGCGAACGGTCGTCAAGGCCAGCGCCGTCCGGGATGGCCACCGGGTGCTCGTCGACGTCGTCGATTGACCCTCGTGACCGCCGGCCGCGTGGGTAAGCCGCACGGCCTGGACGGGAGCTTCTACGTGGAGCGGCCGCGCCACGAGCTGCCGGAGGGCACCTCGCTCGCCGTGGCGGGCGAGACGCACCTGATCGCGCGCAGGGCGGGCACGGACGAGCGCCCCCTGATCCGACTGGCCGGCGTCGAGGACGCCCGTCGGCTTCGCGGCGAGCTCCTGCTGATCGAGGACGAGCTGGCGGAGGACGAGTGGCTCGCCGGCGACCTCGTCGGCTGCAGCATCCCGGGCCTGGGGACCGTGACTGAGGTCATCGATGCGCCCTCCTGCTCGGTGCTCGAGCTCGAGGACGGAACGCTGATCCCGTTCGTGAGCGACGCCATCGCCCGCATCGACCTCGACGCGCGCGAGATCCACGTGAACCGCGAGTTCCTCGGATGAAGATCGACGTAGTCACGCTGTTCCCGGACTGGTTCGAGTGGTTCAAGCAGCAGCGCCACGTCCAGAACGCGGCCGTGAAGGGCCACGAGCTCGGCTTGGTCGACCTGCGCGCCTCGACGCCGCTCAATGCCGGCCAGGTGGACGACACGCCGTACGGCGGCGGGGCCGGGATGGTGATCCGGGTGGACGTGGTGGAGGCCGCGCTGCGCGAGCGCTACGGCGTGGCCCCTCCGCCGCACAGGACGATCGCGCTGTCGCCCGGCGGGCGTCGCTTCGACGACGCGCTCGCGACCGAGCTGGCCGCCGAGCCTGCGCTGACGCTGCTGTGCGGGCGCTACGAGGGCTTCGACGAGCGGGTCCACGAGCACCTCGCCACCGACGTGATCTCGATCGGCGAGTACGTGCTTTCGGGCGGCGAGCTGGCCGCGATGGTCGTGATGGACGCGGTGATGCGCAAGCTGCCGGGGGCGCTCGGCCATGAGGAGAGCGCGGTCGAGGAGTCGTTCAGCGAGGCGCTCGAGGGGGCGCCGGAGTACCCCCACTACACACGCCCGTTCGAGTGGCGCGGGCACACCGTTCCGGACGTGCTCCTGTCCGGCGACCACGCTCGCATCCGCGAGTGGCGGATGGAGCGCAGCCGCGAGCGCGGCCAAAGGTAGCCCCCGATTCCTTCGCTACCATTGCCCGTCACGCGCGACGCTCTTCCCGGTCGCGTTTTTTGTGCCCATGTCCGGAGTCATCGACAGCATCGAGCGCGCACAGCTGCGCCGCGTCCCCTCCTTCCAGGCGGGTGACCGCGTGCGCGTGCACTTCCAGGTCGTGGAGGGCACGCGCCGGCGTACGCAGGTCTTCGAGGGCATCGTGATCAAGCGCCAGGGCAGCGGCGTGCGCGAGACCTTCACGGTGCGCAAGCAGTCGTTCGGCGTCGGGGTGGAGCGCACGTTCCCGGTCCACTCGCCGAAGATCGAGCGCATCGAGGTCGCTGCCCGCGGAGACGTGCGGCGCGCCAAGCTCTACTACCTGCGTGAGCGGGTCGGCCGCGCCTCGCGAGTGCGCGAGCGCCGCTGGACGGGCTCCGAGGAGGTCATCGAGCCGGGTCTCGTCGAGGCAGGCGCCATGCCGCCGGACGACGCCCCACGACCGGGCGAGGAGGAGCTCGGCGAGCAGGTGGCCGCGGCCGAGGCGGAGGAGGGCGACGCGCCGGAGGCGACCGGCGCCCCCGCCGAGGACCAGCCGGCCGAGGACCAGACGCCCGACGACCAGGCGTCCTAGGCGGGCCGGGAGGCCAGGACGGCCCAGGTGGCGAAGAGCAAGGCGAAGACAGGGCACAACTCGCTCGTCGAGTTGGTCATGATCGTCGCGGTGGCGCTCGGGCTG
>DASUQG010000396.1:0-3549 GCA_036280695.1 Thermoleophilaceae bacterium | reverse complement strand
ACCGACGACGTCGTCACGACCGCGCGCGACCTCGGCGTGCGCATGGTGATCACACTCGGCGCCCTGCTCGCAGACGTGCCGCACAGTCGGCCTGTGGCGATCACCGGCATCACGTCGGACAAGGCACTTGTCGAGCGGCTCGGCTTCGAGCCGCCCAGCTACGAGGGCCCCACCGGGATCGTCGGCGTGCTCCAGCAGGTGTGCGCCGAGGCGGGGCTGCCCGCCGTGAGCCTGTGGGCGTCGGTGCCCCACTACGTGGCGGCCTCGCCGAACCCGAAGGTGGCGCTCGCGCTCGTGCGCGCCTTCGAGGGCACCGCGGGGCTCGCCGTGGACGGCGGCGAGCTGGAGAGCGCGGCCGAGGACTACGAGCGCCAGGTGACCGCGGCGGTCGCGAGCGATCCTGAGGTTAAGGCCTTCGTCGAGCGGCTCGAGAACGCGATGGACGACGCGCAGGCCGAAAACCCGCCCGACGAGGGCCAATTGCCCTCTGCAGACACAATTGCAAGCGATTTCCAGCGGTTTTTGCGCCAGCGCGGGCCAGAGGGGCCTGGACGAGGGTCGTAGTTTGCTACCCCGCTGCGGCGGGCACAAAGCTCCCCATGACGATTGGAGCATCGATATTCCTGATCGCGCTTGGCGCGATCCTGAGGTACGCAGTGGACGTCACGGTTTCCGGGATCGAGATCCAGACCATCGGTCTGATTCTCATGATCGCCGGGGTGGTTGGGCTCGTGATCGGGCTCTTCCTGCTGACGCAGGACCGCCGGCGCCCCGTCGCGTACGACGACCGCGTGGTCGACGACCGTCCGGTCGTCCGCTAGCGCGGACCCCAGTCGGGATCCTTCGCCCCGCGGGCGATCAGCTTCGCCTTGCCGGAGCAGTTGCTGAACGACCAGACGTAGACGCCGTCCGCGCGCCTGCCGGGCGCGTCCTGGGCGAACGCGATCGCGTTGCCGCGCGGCGAGAAGGTCGGGTCGGCGTAGGCGGTGGAGCCGTCTGCCGAGTGGTAGGTGCAGACGCGCTCCGGCGCCTCCGGCGGCGTATTGGCCGAGAGCCGGTACAGGGCGATGTTGTTCAGGTCGAGCCCGCCGCCGGCACCAACCACGAGGGTCCTGGCGTCACGGGAGAGCTCGCCGTCGCCGATCTGCGCCACGTCGGGGTCGCTGAACCACTGGCCGAAGCTCGGGCCGCCGGCGGGCTTGGGCGCGAAGAAAGCCGCCTGCTCCACCCCGAGGCCGTAGTTGAAGAGCAGCAGCTCGCGGTTGCCGATCCAGGACGGGTCGCGATAGTCGCGCTGGTAGCCGAAGGTCGAGTCGGGCGTGAAGCGGTCGCTGCGTGACACGACCACCTGGTCCTCGAGGTCGTAGGGCGTCATCCCGCCCACCGGTGCGCCGAGCTGCTGGATGCCGCGCCAGTAGGCGATCCGGCGTCCGTCCGGTGACACCTGCGCCTCCCAGGGGCCGTAGGCGGTCACGTTGCCGCTGCGGCCGACCGCTGCGTTGAAGGGACTGCCGATCCTGCGCCCGGTGCGGGAGAGGCGGACGAAGCGGCCCCGCCGGATGGCGTAGACGCGGCCGCGATCGTCCTGTGAGGGGGAGGAGTAGCCGCCGTCCCTGGTCAGGCGTTTCTGGTGGCCCCCGTCAGGGGCAGAGCGCCAGACATTGCCGCCCTTCGCGAAGACGATGGAGGATGCGCTGGCCGCGTCAGCCACGAGGACGACGGCCGTGAGGGCGATCGCGAGTGTCGCTGCCAGCTTGATCGTCTTCATGGCGCCATGATGCGGCGCGGGCCCTGTGCCCGCGTCGGGAGAACCCCTGAACCTGATCCCCTACTTCTCGGCCGCCGGGCAGATGATCCGGTAGTCGCAGAAGCGGCAGATCTCCGGCGAGGGGGTCGGCTCGAAGCGCTGCTTCAGGATGCCGTCGGCAATCTCGGCGACGGTCGCCCGCACGCGCTCGAGCTCCTCGTCGGAGTGCTCCACCGGCACACGCTCGCCGGTCAGCACGTAGAGGTAGCTCTGCGCCGAGGTCTCGAGGCCCCAGGACTCGCGGGCGCCCATCTGGTAGACGGACAGCTGCACGTCCTCGCGCAGCTCGTCCTCGGTCTTGGCACGGCCGGTCTTGTAGTCGATCAGCTCGTATGAGCCGTCGGGATGGCGGTCCACGCGATCGACACGGCCGCGCAGCAGGTGCGGGCCAATCCGGAAGGCGAACGAGCGCTCGAACCAGACCGCCTCGGAGTCCGAGTCGCGGTCGCGCTGCCAGTAGCTCTCGAGTGCGGCCACCGCGCGCTCGCGGAACTGCTGCTCGTCGTCGCTGTCGCCGAAGCCGGAGCGGCGCCAGGAGGCCTCGAAGAGCTCCATCAGCGTGCCGAGCGAGCCGCCGCCCTGAGCGTGGAAGCGCTCCAGCACCTGGTGCACCACGATCCCGAAGCGCTGGTGGATCGTGGGCTCCTGCGGGATCCGGAAGACGCGCGCGAACTTGTACTTCAGCGGGCAGATCCGGTACGTGTCGATGTCCGAGGCCGACAGCATGAGGCCGCGCCCGCGCCGCGGGATGAACGGGTCGAGCGACGGCTCCGCGCCGTTGCCTACGCTGGCCGGGCGCTCGGCGGGATCGCGCTCGGTGTCGCGCAGCCAGCTGTCGAGCGCCGACTGCTCGAGGATCTCGCGCTGCTCCGGCGTGGCGCACTGGACCAGGATCTCGTTCACCGCCGGGAGCGCCGCGTCGAGGGACTGGCCCTCCTTCGCCCGCTCGATCAGGGCAGCCACCTTGATCAGCTCCAGATAGCGGGACACCGCCTGGTCCACGTCCAGGTAGGTGTCGAGCCGCATCTCGCCCAGGCGCCCACCCATGCGCGCCACCGTGTCGAGCAGCTCGTCGCGCATGATCCTGAAGGTGGAGTGGAGCCCCTCGGCGGGTCCGAACAGCTCCTCCTCGAAGACCTCCTCCTCCACGTCCACGGCCGCCAACGCCTCCTCGTAGAAGGGCGAGGGGCGCGGCGTCGAGCCGGGCGCGGCGCTCTCGGCCCATGCGAGCACGAGGCCCTTGCGGGCACGCGTCATGGCGAGGTGCAACAGCCGCCGCATCTCGGCCTCGTGGGCCTCGCGGCCGTCGCGCGGCGTGCGGCGCCCCTTCATCAGCTCCGGTGGGACGCCGTCGGCCTCGGGACGGAACGGGCCCGGCATCCGCGCTGCGGACAGGCCGAGCACGAACACGTGGTCGAACTCGAGCCCCCTCGCGGAGGCCATGCTCATCACTTGGACCGCTGGCGCGCTCGGCGTGCCGGCGGCCTCCTCCTCGCGCAGGCCCGACTCGGCCACGGCGGCGAGGTAGCGGGTGAAGTCGCGCGCGGTGGCCTGCGGCTCCCGGCGCATGTAGGCGGTCGCGAGCTCGGACAGCTTCGCGATGTTGCGGAGCCGTTCGACCGTGTCGGCGTGGGTGGCGAACACCTGCTGGCGGCGCAGGCCGATGCGCTCGATCAGCCGCAGGACGAAGGCGTCGGGGCGGCGGTCCTCGAACGCGTTCGAGGCCGAGCGGTACAGGCGCA
>DASUQG010000395.1:0-17087 GCA_036280695.1 Thermoleophilaceae bacterium | reverse complement strand
GAGAGATGAGCGCCCGCACGGGCGGCTACATCCTGCTCCAGCTGCTCTTCGACATGGCGAACCCGGCGGGACAGACGGACCGCGTCCTGAACGGTCCGACCAGCGACGTATGGATCCATCCGTGGCTCTCGTACCTACGCGAGCGCGGCGTCGAGTTTCGGCTGGGCCACCAGGTGCAGGCGATTCACTGCCGCGACGGGGAGGTCACCGGAGTGAGCGTGGTGGCCGAAGGGACGCCGGCTCGCCTGGAGGCGGACTGGTACGTGGCTGCGCTGCCGGTGGAGGTCATGGCACCACTGCTGAGCGACGGCCTCGCGCTCGCCGACCCGCGGCTCATGGGTCTCCACAGGCTGCGGACGCGCTGGATGAACGGCATCGTGTACTACCTCGACCGCGATCTGCGCGGGGTTCACGGCCACACCATCTACATCGACTCGCCCTGGGCGCTGACGTCGATCTCGCAGCCCCAGTTCTGGGAGTCGCAGTTTCAGCCCGACCGACTCGGCGACCGCCGTGCGCGCGGAATCCTCTCGGTGGACGTGTCGGATTGGGAGGCCATGGGGAGCGGCATTCGCAAGCAGGCCATGTTCTGCTCGCGCGACGAGATCGCAGCCGAGGTCTGGTACCAGCTCACGGAGAGCCTCGACGACGACGCCACCCGCGACCTCGAGGACATCGAAGTCCTCGACTCGTTCCTCGACCCGAGCATCGTCCACCCAAACCCGACCGAGGCGACCAACCTCGAGCCGCTCCTGATCAACACGGCCGGCTCGTGGGATGACCGTCCGGAGGCGTCGAGCGACCGCATTCGGAACCTCTTCCTGGCTTCGGACTACGTGCGCACCCACACCGACCTGGCAACCATGGAGGGAGCGAACGAGGCTGCGCGCCGCGCCGTGAACGCGATCCTCGAGCGCTCGGGCTCCGGGGCCGAGCCGTGCGCGGTGTGGAAGCTCCGCGAGCCGCCGCTGTTCGCGCCCTTCCGCGCGCTCGACAAGGTGCTCTTCAAGCTCGGTCGTCCGGCGCGACCGCGGATCCGGATCCGCGGGGATCGCGTGGAGGCGGCGCGTCCCCTCACATGGGCCGGGCGGCTGGCTCAGCGAGTAGCGGCACGTCTGCCGTGAGCACTTCGTTGCCGTCTTCGGTGATCAGCACGTTGTTCTCGATGCGGATGCCGCCGAACCCGAGCATGGCCTCGGCGCGCTCCCAGTCGACGGCGTCGCGGTGTCGCTCACGGAGGTCGGCGTCGTTCAGGAGCGCCGGGACGAAGTAGATCCCGGGCTCGACCGTGAAGACGTGGCCGGGCAGGAGCGGCAGGTCCACGCGCAGGTGCGGGAACTCGTCCTCCGCGGACTCGCGGCCGCGCAGGACCTCGCCGGCGTCGCGGACTCCGAGGCCGACCATGTGGCCGACGCCGTGTGGGAAGAACAGAGCCTGCGAGCCCCGCTCGACCAGGCTCTCCGGCCCGCCGCGCAGCAGCCCGAACTCGACCAGGCCTTCGGCCACGACCAGCGCCGCCGCGCGGTGCACATCGCGCCACTCGGTCCCGGCGGTGCAGAGCTCCGTCGCGCGTACGGCCGCCGCGGCGACGATCGCGTACAGCTCCTGCTGCTCCGGAGTGAACCGACCCGAGGCCGGATAAGTGCGGGTGATGTCGCTGGCATAGCCGCGGTACTCGCCGCCGGCGTCGATCAGGACAAGCTCGCCGTCGGCGACCCGGCGCGACGTCGGCGGGAAGTGCAGCACCGCCGAGTTGGGGCCGCTGCCGATGATCGTGTCGAAGGCGAGGGAGTCGGCGCCGCCCCGGAAGAACGCCGCCTCGAGCTCTATCTGAAGCTCGCGCTCGCTGCGGCCCGGCTCGATCAGCGGCGCGACCGCGGCGAAGCCGGCGCTGGTTGCCCGCTCGGCGGCGCGCATGCGTGCCAGCTCGACGGCGTCCTTCTGGCGACGGACGTGGTTCAAGCCGTAGCGCAGGTCGGCCTCGAGCTCAGCCGCCGACGCCACCTCCGGCACCGCAGCGCCGAGGCAGGCCACCGGACGGTCCTTGCGCTGCTCGAGCCAGGCGGCGAACTCGCCCACCGGCACCCCTTCCGGCTCGTCAGTTGCGGCGCCCTCCCACAGGCGCTCCTCGCGTGTCACCGGCATGACGAAGTCGGCCCAGCCCTCGTGCGGGTCGAAGGCCAGGACGCCGCCCGGCCGTTCGCGATCGGTCAGGTAGAGGTATTCCGAGTGCGCGCGGAATGGGTAGGTGCGGTCGCCACGGCCGGGGACCGGGATCCTGTTCCCGGCACCGATGAGCACGACCTGGTCGGCGAGCTCCCATCGTTCGGCGGCCGCGCGCCGCCGGCGCTCGAGCTCAGCGGCGATAGCGGGTGCGGCGACGGCCGGCGTGTCGGTCATGCGCTCAGCCTACGCGCCGCCGATCACGCGCTTGAGCCAGTTCGGGATCCTGGAACGCCCGCGGCCGCTCTCGACGACCGCGAGGCCATGTGTGCGTGCCAGGCGCGCCGTGAGCGGCAGCACGGGTGACCCCCGGTCATGGGCCGAGCAGACAAGCACCGACTCGAATTCGCCAGAGCTCACCAACTCGTCAAGCGTGCCAGGGTCCTCCTCGGCGACTATGAAGTCTTCGAGGCGGACCCCAGCCGCGTCTAGGAGCGTGGTGGCCCTCCGGAGCAAAGGCGCGCCGTCCATCGGCACCAGGAGGGACACGCTCAGCGTGTGACTGTCGGGGCGCTCGCAACAGAGGCTCACAAGTCGGTGTGGATCGATGCTGCTGTCCGCAGCGACAAGGACGCGTGAGAGCTCGGCCCCGAGGCGCACTTGCGTCAGGCCGCCTGCGCCATGGGCTGGCTCGCCGCCTGCTGCGTCGAGCCGAGCGCTGCGTATGCCGACGCGATCGCATCGTCCAGGTCACCCGAGTCGTGGCGGTAGAGCGGCCCGGAGCGAGCGTCGACAAGCCGCGCGGCCATCGCGACGCCGCGGATGCCCACCTGCTGCTCGTAGCGCAGACGCGTCACGAGTGCCCAGATCTCGTCCGCGGCGGCGCGGACCGCCTCGCGCTGGGGCCGCACGCGGAGCGTCATCGGGTGGCCCCGGCGGGCGTCGCCCAGGGTCTCTATAAGGGCGTTCGCGATTCGAGCCCGCTCAGCATCCGAGCTCAGCTGCTCGGCACGGAGGGCTAGCTCGGGGCTGCGGGACGGATCGGCGCCGTTCGCGAGCTCAGTGTCGAGCTCGGAGCGTCCGAAGCGGGTCCGAATCGGCAGGCCGAGGCCCGCGCCGCTGGCGCTCTTCGTGCTCACATCACGGCGCTTGGGAACGGGGAAGACTCCGTATGGCATGACCTCTCCTTTGCTTATGGGGCTATGCCTCCGATGGTGCCTCCGCGCGCGCGTGTAGACCATGGGTGTCAGGACCGATTCGGCGCCGATTTGGCACCCATCCCGAGCGTTAGGCAGCCACACTTCGGGCGACTATCGGCGTGACCTGCGACCGGCCCTCCCGGCACGCGCGAGCACAGCGAGCGAAAGCCGCGGCTACATCGTGCAGCGTTCCCTTGAGGCGCACCTCCTGCTCGCGGGATCGCCCCTCGACGAGCCCCGGCGAGGCGTCCGCAGCCAGCTGGTACCACGCCGCGCTCAGCACCTGAAGCGCTTCCTCGAGGGACGTGAGCGCGTCTGGCGCCTCGACGTGGCCCCCGGGCTCCGCCGCAGCTGATTGGAATCGAAGCGCGTCCTCGAGCAGCTCGGATGCGCGCACATTGAGACTGTCTTCAGTTTCCATGTGCGCATCGTCGCCCCGCGGAGCGGCGCTTCCCATGGGGCTCAATGACCAAACAAATCCGCACTTCTACCCATAGGGAACGCACGGCCCGCTGCCCACGATGGCGGTTTACCGAACCAAGGAGACCGTCATGCCGCTCGGGCCGTTCCCGCTTCCCCGTTTCGACACGCCCCCACGCCCCAGCCGGCCGCCCCTCTCGGTGAGGATGCGGACGCGATGGAGGCGCAACCGACTCGACGCCGAGATCTCGACCGGCGCCGACCCGAACGCCAGCGCGGAGCTCAGCGAACGCGCGGCGCAGCTCCGATCCGAGCCCGTGCGGGCCGAGCTGGCCAACACGCTCGTCGCCCCATTGGTCGGCGGCCGCGCCGGCGAGCTGCTGAGCATCGGGGCGGGCCCCAGGCGCGCTGCGCTCGAGCGGGACCTCGAGGAGCTCGTTCCGCTCATCGAGCGCCTCTGTGACGGGCGGCCGATCGATGTACGGGGCGCCGCCATGACGGCCCGATTGGTCAAGGACACCCGAGGTCCGCTCTACCGGGGGGGTGACCTCCGCCGGGCGCTGCGCGCGGCCCGCCTGGCGCTCGACGAGCGTCTCACGGGCGCGCGCGAGCTGGCATGAAGGGCACAGCGGCTGGCGCGCGAAGCTCGCGCGCCGCCTGCGGAACGGTCATCCCTCCTCGTCGTCCAGCGGGATGGTGAGGCGCACCTCGGTCCCCTCGCCCGGTTGCGACTCGATCGAGAGCGCTCCTCCGACGAGCAACGCGCGCTCGCGCATGCCCTCCAGCCCAGCGGTGCCGCGCGGCAGGTCCGGCGGCAGTCCGTCTCCGTCGTCGGCAACACGAAGGGTCACGCTTTCCGCGTCCGCCTCGAGCGCAACCGTGACGACGCTGGCATTGGCGTGCCGCAGGGTGTTCGTGAGGCTCTCCTGCGCGATCCGGTAGAGGACGAGCTCCACCTCACGAGGCAGCGTCGGCAGCTTCACCTGTAGCTCTCGCCTCACCCGGGGCCCGTTCTGCGCGCCGACACGCGAGCAGAGCGCGATCAGCGCGTTCACGAGCCCGAGGTCGTCGAGAGCCTCCGGACGCAGCTCGCGCGCGATCCGGCGCACCTCGTCCAGGCTCTCTCGAACCGCATCCGCGATATCGCGTAGGGCCTGAGACGCTAACGCCGGATCGCTCGCGGCTGCGCGCTCCGCCTGGAGGGTTACGGCGGTGAGCGTCTGCCCGATCTCGTCGTGGAGCTCCCGCGCGACGCGCAGCCGCTCCGCCTCCTGGGCGGCGAGCGCCGTGCGCGCCGCCTCGTGCCTCGCGCTCTCCAGCCTGTCGAGCATCGCGTTGAACGCACTCGCCATCGCCTGGCCCTCCGCGCTTCGCGGATCGACGCCCGACAGTCGCCGGCCCGGCCTGTCCGGATCGACCGAGCTCATCGCCTCGGTGAGCCCGCGTAGCGGCGCGAGCACGCGGCGCAGCAGCAAGAGGTCCAGGCCGACCAAGATCACGAACCCGGCCAGCAGCAGCGCGAACTGACCGAGCTGGATCGGGGCATCGACCTCGATCGGGCTGAACGTGAGCAGGAGGAGCGCGACGACGAGGATGCTCCCGTTGGCCAGAAAGACCAACCAGAGCAGCGACGGCGCGCGGCGCGGGGATGCGGCTCGCGCGTCAAGTGTCGATCCCGCCACCGGGGGCGTCGAAGTCATCAGATCAACCCTGTCGAGACTAGCCGCGGATGGTCGGGTGGGCCCAATTTGGACCAGCTTCGCTGAGGACGCCGGGAACGGCGATGGGGTACTGCCACGCATTGTTAGCGTTGCCGCCCATGCCGAACATCTTCGAGCCGGAGTTCGACCACGACAGGCAGCGCCCGCCGTTTCGCTGGCGCGCTGCGCGTGTCGGCGCGCAAGCGGGAGCGGAACGGCTTGGCGCCACTCTCTACGAGGTGGAGCCCGGTGGAGCGAGCTCCCCCCTCCACGCCCACCACGCGAACGAGGAGATGATCATCGTCCTCTCAGGGCGGCCCGTGCTCCGCACGCTCGAGGGAGAGCGCGAGCTGGCAGTGGGCGAGGTCGTGGCGTGTCCCGCCGGCCGCGCGGGCGCCCACCGGCTCGACAACCGCACGGACGAGCCCGCCCGTGTGCTGTTCCTCAGCACGAAGATCCTTCCGGACGCCGTCGAGTACCCCGACAGCGGCAAGCTCGGGGTCGTCGGTGCTGACCCACAGGAGCTGCGCCTGATCCTCAGGGCGGACGCGACCGCCGACTACTACGAAGGCGAGATCGACTAGCCGACGCCGGCCCGTTGCGGCTCGGGTGGGTCGCGCTCGATCCCGCGGCGGTGGAAGAACGCGCCGAAGGAGCCTGCGAGCACCGCGACGACCGAGATCGCGTACGCCTGGAGGAAGACGTCGAGCACCCGCGCCGGCGCGGAGATCGGGTTCGGGAGCTGGGACGAGACTGTCAGGAGCTGCGTGGTCGTCCAGAACGCGGCGTCGCCGAGGTTGGTGATCTCGGTGCCGGAGGCGTGTCGCTCGAAGAGAAGGATCAGCAGGCTCGCCAGGGCGTCCACCACGAGCGTCGCGCCGACCACGAAGCCGAGCCGCGAGCGGAGGTGCAGGTGGGTCGGCGTCCGCGCCCGCAGGACGTCGTGGATCTCGCGTATTCCGCTGCGCCGGACCGCTCCAGGCACGCGCCGAGTATCGCGGCCGAGCCGGTCGGCCTGTTGGGTGTCCATTCCGCTCATCCGGTGGCCACAAGAGCTGTCCGGAGAAGCATCCTGAGGCGCGCCACATAGCGCTTCCGAGACCAGCCCCGGTCGACGACGAGATCCTCGTGCACGCGTGGCCCCAGGAGCGCCCAGATCACGTCTACCGCCTCGCGAGGCGAGACAGAGGCGGCGAGCACACCATCGTCGTCGAGGCGCTTGACGACCTCGCTGTACAGCGAGCGACGGCGCCTCATGCGGTCCTGCCACGCCACCTCGAGGTCTGGGTCGCCGCGGCGAGCGATGTCGTGGGCGAGCGCGACGGCCCTGATCCGCGGCTCGTATGCGGCATTCATCTGTACGAGGCGATCGAGTGCCTCGGTGCCCGACGGCGCGCTGCGGACCTGTGCGCTGAGCTCGGACAGCCCCTCGCGTTCGTCCACGAACTCCACGAGTGCGAGCAGCATGGCCGCGCGCGACCCGAAGTGCAGGTAAATCGCCTGCCGCGACACCCCGGCCGCCTTCGCGACCCGCTCGAGCCCGGCGTCCAAGTGTCCTTCCTCGAGCAGCGTCCGCGCCGCCTCGAGGATCTTCTCCCGTGTCCGAGTACTTGACATGGTGTAAAGCATAGCGTAGTTTACATGCTGTAAAGCACGAACTCGCGCAAGGAGCCAGTGATGACCGCCTCACGCAAGACAGCCGCACTCGCATTGCTCGCCGCGACCCAGTTCGTACTCGTGCTCGACGCCTCGATCGTGAACGTCGCTCTGCCATCGATCGGCCGCGATCTGCACGTGGGCGCGGGCGATCTCTCCTGGGTCGTCAACGCCTACATCCTCATGTTCGGAGGCTTTCTCCTTCTCGGTGGGCGCCTGGCTGACTTCCTCGGCCGCCGCCGCATGTACGTCGCCGGCCTGGCGCTGTTCGCGGCGGCGTCGCTTGCAGGCGCCGTCGCCCAGTCGGCGCTCTGGCTGGTAATCGCCCGCGGTGCCCAAGGCCTCGGAGCGGCACTGGTCTCCCCGGCTGCGCTGGCGCTGCTGATGACGCTGTTCACGGAAGGAAGCGAGCGGAATCGAGCGCTGGGGGTGTGGGCCGCGCTCGGTGGATCCGGAGGGGCCGCCGGAGCGATCCTCGGCGGCGTGCTGACCGACGGCATCGGATGGGAGGCGGTGCTCCTCGTGAATGTGCCGATCGGGCTCGCCGCGGGCGCGGCGGCGATCCGGATGCTGCCCGAGTCGAAGGCCGGCCTCGCCGGCGGCTTCGATCTGCGCGGCGCGGTCATGGTTACGGCCGGCTTGACCGGGCTCGTCTACGCCGTCGTCGACGCGAACGACGCCGGATGGGTGTCGGCGCAGACGCTCGGCCTCGGGGCGCTCGCGCTGGTGTTGCTAGCGGGATTCGTGGTGGCGGAGAGTCGCTCGCGAGAGCCGCTCGTGCCGCTGCGGATCTTTCGCAACCGGGCGCTCCGCGGCGCCAACGTCGTGACGGTGCTGAACACCGGCGCGCTGTTCCCGATGTTCTTCTTCATCACGCTCTACACCCAGGACGTGCTCGGCTACACCGCGATCGAGTCCGGGCTCGCCCAGCTGCCGCTTGCCACGACGATCGCCGCGTCCGCGACGCTCGCGCCGCGAGTGGTCGCGCGGGTCGGGTACAGGCCCGCGCTTGTCGGTGGCCTGGCCCTGCTCGCAACCGGGCTTGCGTGGCTGTCCCAGGTCGAGCCGAACGGCTCCTACGTCGCGACGCTGCTCCTGCCGTCGCTTGTCGTGGGCATCGGCGAGGGGGCGGTGTGGGTTTCGAGCATGGTCGGCGCCACAAGCGGGGCGAGCGAGAATGAGTCCGGCCTGGCCTCCGGCCTTGTCAACACGGCCCAGCAGCTCGGCGGCGCCCTGGGTGTCGCGGTTCTCGTCGCCCTGGCCACGAGCCGGACCGGAACGCCAGACTCCGGGGTGACGCCGTCCCCCGAGGCGCTGACCGATGGATTCTCGGCCGGGTTCGTCGGCGGCGCGGCGATCGCCGCCACCGGGGCCGTCCTAGCTGGTGTGCTGCTTCGGCCTCGCGAGAGTGGGCAGCACGCCGGATCCGCCGGCGACACCTCCCGCGCGGCCGGGGTGGTCGCATGACCTAGCCCTCACTCCTCCGCAGAGCGGCGCCCTTCCGTAGGCTGGGTCGATCGTGCAGATCGCCATCCCTCTATTCGACCGAGTGACTGCGCTAGACGCGATCGGGCCTTACGAGGTCCTAAGCCGTCTACCCGGCGCTGAAGTCCTCTTCGTCGCCGCTGAGCCTGGGCCCAAGCGCACCGATACGGGCGCGTTGGCGCTTACCGCCGAGCGCGGCTTGGGCGAGGTTCTGAAGCCCGAGATCGTCGTCGTCCCAGGAGGACGCGGGACCCGTGACCAGCCCCACGAGGAGCTTGTCGCGTGGATCCAACAGGCACATCAGACCTCGCGCTACACGACCTCTGTATGCACCGGTGCCTTGTTGCTGGGCGCGGCCGGCATCCTCGAGGGTTTGCGCGCGACTACGCATTGGCTGTTCTTCGATCAGCTGCGCGCGCTCGGCGCCGAGCCCACGCTCGAGCGCGTCGTCGAACAAGGCAAGGTCATCACCGCCGCGGGGGTCTCGTCAGGTATCGACATGGCGCTGCGCCTCGCGCAGCTGATCGCCGGCGACGACGTGGCGCAGGCGGTCCAGCTCTCGATCGAGTACGACCCGCAACCTCCATTCGACGCCGGATCGCCCGACAAGGCTCCCGAACCGATTGTCCAGCTCGTCCGACAGCTTGGTGCGACTGCAGGGTGAGCGGTGGGCGGCAGGCCTGGCGACTAGCGGGCGACGCCAGCGCCGCGCGCACGGCGGATGCGCGCCCGCATCATCTCCCGCCCGAACCGGGTCGCTGCCCGTACCGGCCTGTCGCCCAGCAGCATCTTCCTGGCGAGGCGGCGGATCTTCGGGCCGGCCTTCGGGAGCGAGCCCGAGTCGAATGGCGGCTCGGGGTCGTACTCGATGATCAGCTGTACCGCTTCGGCGACCTCGCGGCCATGGACCCGCTCCGTGAGCGAGAGCGCCGTGTCGATGCCAGCCGACACTCCGGCGCCGCTCACGTGCGTGCCCTCCCACACGACGCGGTCCGGGACGACCCTGACGCCGAGCGCCTTCAGGTAGTCGCGAAACATCCAGTGCGTGGTCGTCGACTTGCCTCCCAACAGGCCGGCGACCGCGTATAGACCGGCTCCCGTGCAGACGGAGGCGGTCCACGCGCAGTCGGGCGCCGCCGTCCTCAGCCAGTCGATCAAGATCTGGTCCTCGAGGACCGGCAGCGGGTTTCCGCTTCCAGGGACGACGATGAGATCGGGGTTGGGCAGCGTCGACGGCGTGTCGGTGGGGAGCACCGTGAGGCCGAGGTCGCACCGGACCGGGTCGGTTCCACTGGATACGAAATGGACCTCGGCGCCTGGCCAGCGGCTGATGACCTCGTAAGGGCCGACTAGGTCGAGTGCGGTGAAGTCCGGATAGACGACGAACGCGACCTTCACTCCTCCGTCACCTCGAAGCTGAACATCATGCCGCTCTCGTGGTGCTCGGCGATGTGGCAGTGCGCCATCCAGCGGCCCACGTTGGTGAGGTCGAGCAGGATATCGACGGTCTCCCCCGTACGCACCAGCACCGTGTCCTTCCAGACCAGGTTCGACTCCGGCACGCCGTCGCGGCTCAGGATCAGGAACCGGCCCGCCCCGTGAACGTGGAACGGATGGTGCATCGGGTGGTCGCCGGCCATCTCGTTCAGCAACCGGATTTTCACTCGGTCGCCGACCCGGAAGTGCCAGTCGATCGCCGCGTTCTCGGCGTCCGTGTCCCGATCGACGAGCTTCCAGCGCATGTTGGCCGGAGTGGTCATCCGATTCACGTCCACCATGTCGTCTTCCCACTCGATGCCGCCGGCCGCGGCGTGGCCGTGCTCATGGTCGTGGGCCTCGTGGCCGTGGTCGTGCGCCTCGTGCTCGTGTCCGCCTCCCGCGTCGACGAGCGCCGCCGGCACGAGCTTCATCTGGCACTTCGGACAGTGACCGGGCTCGTCGCTGACAACCTCAGGGTGCATCGGGCACGCATAGCCGGAACTCGGCGCAGCGACCGGAAGCAGCTTCATCCCGCACTGCGGGCAGTTGCCGGGGTCATCGCTCACGACCTCAGGGTGCATCGGGCACTGGTAGACGACCGGACCCTCCGGCGCCTCCATGTCCATCTCGGCGATGAAGGCGAGCCTCTTGTCCGGTTCCGCGTCGATGTACGGAGCTATCCGCTCGCGCTCGGCGACCAGGTCGGCATTGGTGCGCAGCACACCGAACTCCTCCTCGAAGGAGCGCTCGACTCGCGTGTCGCTGACGTGAATCCTCGCCAGCGCGTAGACGCGCTCGGGGGTGCGGTGCTCGAGCGTCAGCTCGCCGGCCTTGTCGAACAGGACGTCGACGACGACGCGCTCGGAGGGAGCGAGAACGACATCCTCGACGAACTCCTCGTGCTCCACGTGGCCGCTGTCCCCTCCGACGAGCTTCATCCGCGCGCCCGGCAGCGCGACCTTGAAGGTGCGCGTGTTCGCGGTGTTCGTGAAATACAGGCGGACGACCTCGCCGAGCTGCGCGTCCAGTGAGAGGTCCGTCTCGCCGTTCACCAGCAGCACCTCGCCGAAGCGTCCCATCGCGACGTAATTCGTCTCCGAGCGGCTGAAGGGCGCGACCTTGCCGTCCTCGAGGAGGATGTCGTCGAGCGTCAGCGGCAAGTCCCTGTTCGCGGGTGGCCAGTAGTCGGGGTCGGCGGGCTCGACGAGCACATTCCCGTACAGGCCCAGCTCCTGGCCGTAGTCCTCGCGGATGTGCGGGTGGTACCAGTAGACGCCGGGGTCCGGGAACTCCACTCGGGCCGAGAAGCGCTCGCCGAACTGGATCGGCGTCTGCGTCTCGTGAGTACCGTCGTAGCGGTTCTCGAGCCGCAATCCGTGCCAGTGGACCGTGGCCTCGACGTCGCCCTCGTTCTCGATGTTGACGACGACCTCCGAGCCCTCCTGGACCTCGAGGACCGGACCGGGAATCGAGTCGTTGTAGGCGAGCATCCTCACGGTGTCGTCGCCGAGTCGCTTCGCGACCGGCCCGATGCGGAGGTTGAACTCGTCGCCGTCTGAGAGCTTTACCCGCTCAGGCGCGTGCGCCTCGGGCAGGCCCTCGACGTCGGTGGGGAAATGATCTGGAGTGGTGCTCATCTTGCGCTCCTGCGATTTAGTTGGAGGTGGACGCGGCCGCCGCGGCAGCGCCCTCGGTTGCTGCGCTTGCCCGGAAGGCGGCGACCTCTTCTGCGATATAGGCCGCGTCGTCCTCGACCCAGCCCAGCAGCGCCGAGCCCCTCGTGTGCTGCCATAGCTGCCCGAGGAAGTAGAGACCGGGCGAAGTGGTTACCCCGCGCTCGTGTACGGCGCGGCCGTTCTCGTCGAACACCGGGACGTCGATCCACGAATGATCGACTCGGAAGCCCGTTGCCCAGATGACGCCGCGAACGTCCAGGTCGGCTCCGTCAGCGAAGCTGACGGTGGATCCCGCGGCACCGACAGCTCGCCCGTGGAGCTCGATGCCGTGCCGACGTGCGCGACGCGGATTTGACCCAATCAGCGTGTCCTCCCGCTTCTGCATCAGCTTGCCGACTCGGGAAGCCGTCGTCTTGCGAATGAGGCCTGTCGCATCGAGATACCAGAAGAGATCACGCCCGAGGATGCGCTGCGGCAGCGGCGTTTGGCGCGAGCCGATGGCCAGATGCACCTCGCGGGAGGCCGACAACTCCTCCGCGATCTGAAAGCCGGTGTTGCCGCCGCCGACGACGAGCACGCGGCCGTCCGGTACGGACGCCGGAGAGCGATAGCCCGTGCTGTGCATCTGCACGACGTCGTCGCCGAGGTTCTCGGCGATCCGCGGCACGAATGGCGTCTGGAACGGGCCGGTGGCGATCACCACCTGCCGCGCCTCGTAGGCGCGGTCATCGAGCTCCACGACGTAGCTGTCGTTCTCCCGCCGGACCGCGCGGACGCGGCTGTTTAACTCGACCGGAAGATTGAACTCGCGCGCATAGTCGGTGAGGTAATCCGCCACCTCGTCCCGCGTCGGATAACGAGCCGGATCCCCGGGAAACTCCATGCCGGGCAGCGAGTCGTAGCGCGCGGACGTGAAGAGCTTCAGCGAGTCCCAGCGCTCGCGCCACGCCGCCGCCGGCTCTTCGGCGGCCTCGAGGATCGTGAAGTCTGTGCCTTGCTTCGCGAGGTGGTAGCCGATCGCAAGGCCGGCCTGGCCCCCGCCGACCACGACTACTTCACGGTGGTTAGTGATGGTGCTGGTCATGACGTCCTTATCTGAGAGAAGGCGGCCGCGATCAACGATGGCCGGTAAGTCGATGGAGGTGGATGCCGTTCGGCCGCGAGCCCAGTCCGGCATTTCCTCCGCGCGCGAGGTTAGACCCAAAAGGGGGCGCCGTCTACGAACGGGAGACCGCCAAGATGCCCCTCGCCGCGTGCCCCCCATGTGCCCCGTGCGAATACTCCTCGCGGCGCAGCAGCATTGCGACGAGCATGCTCGGCAACATCACGACGTGCTCGATCGCGAGCAGCGTGCCGACGTCGTCCACGAGCCCCGCTCCGAGCAGCGCGATCACGCCGGCGGTTGGGATCAGCATCGAGGCGGCCATCTCGTTCGAGGCCTGCCAGCCGTGACCGCGGTAGCGCATCCACGCGACCATCGGCACGGTCATTGCGATGCCCATGCCGAGCAGCATGAGCGCGGGCGCGTCGCTGTGAAGCTCCGCCGAGCTGACGCCGGCCGCGCCCAGAGCAAGGAAGACAGGTGTGCCCAATACAGCCATGCCGAGGAACATCGCGACGAGCATCTCCACGTAATGACGGGCGAAGTGGCTGGCGGGGCGGTCGAGGATCGTCTTGATCGTTGTCATTGCGTTCTCCTGTTCTGATTGAGATATATACCCCTGGGGGGTATATGCCAGAAAGCGACCGTAAACCAGTCGTGCGCCCCCGTCAACCCAGAATCGGGGCTGAGTGACACACCTCACACTGGAGGAAGTACCTTCGAGGGGTGCCCTCTCCAGAGCACCAGACCGGGACCTTCGTCTTCGCCGACATAGCCGGCTACACAGCCCTGACCGAGGCACACGGGGACTCGGACGCCGCCGAGCTCGCAGCGCAGTTCTGCCGGGCGATGTCCGATGTGGCCGCGGCCAGCGGCGGCGAGGTCATCAAGACGATCGGCGACGCGGTGATGGTCCGGCACAGCGTCCCGGCTGAGGCGGTCGACCTCGGCCTGACGGCCGCCCACGACGTCATCGCCGGCCACGGCTTTCCGGCCGTCCGAGTCGGCATGCACCACGGCCCCGCGATCGAGCGCGAAGGCGACTGGTTCGGCGCGACGGTGAACCTGGCGGCGCGTGTGGCGGGGCTGGCCGCCGGCGGCGAGGTGCTCGTTACCGGCGCGGTCCACGAGCATGCCGCCGAACTCGAGGGCGTCGACTACGAAAGCCGCGGGGATCAGCGCATTCGGAACGTCGCCGCCCCCGTTCGACTGTTCGCCGCCGTGCGTGACGAGCGCAGCGATGAGGCGCGCCACGTCGACCCGGTCTGCCGCATGCTCGTGGCCGAGGGCCGCGAGGCCGGCAGCCTCCGATACGACGACACGCTCTACCGCTTCTGCTCGCTCGATTGCGCGGGACGATTCCTACGCGACCCCGAGGCCTACGCGCCGCCAGGCGGCGCGCACTGAAAGGTCCCGGCCCGCCGCCTCCGTAATACCCATGGGGGGTATGGTAGGATGACGGCTCCCCACCCTGGAGAGGCGATGCCAGCAACAACCGACGCCGCGACCCCTACGCGCGGCTACTCAGCCACCAAGGACCAGCTCATCAAGCGTCTCAGGCGCCTCGAGGGCCAGGTCCGCGGCGTCGAGCGAATGGTCGACGAAGACCGCTACTGCATCGACGTCCTCACTCAGATCTCGGCGATCCAAGCCGCGCTCGACAAGGTTGCACTCGGTGTGCTCAACGACCACGCCGAACACTGCATCGTGCACGGCACGGCCGCCGCCACGCCCCAGGAGAACGTCGAGGAGCTGATGGGAGCGGTGGCCCGGCTGATGCGCCGCGGCTAAACGGAGCGACGATGGCGATGCCGACCACCAACCCTGAGCACATCGAGGTCCCGATCTCCGGGATGACGTGTGCGTCATGCGCGAACCGCATCGAGCGCACGCTCAACGAGCTCGAGGGCGTTTCGGCGACCGTGAACTACGCGACGGAGAAGGCGACGGTCGACTTCGATCCCGGCGCCGTCGCGCCTGAGCAGCTGGTGGGCGCCGTCGAGGCAGCTGGCTATCGCGCGCTGTTGCCGGCAGCGCCGGGCCAGGACGCCACGAGCGCGGAGGCGGACGGGACGGCCTCCCTGCGCCGGAGGCTGTTGCTATCCGCGGCGTTGACCATCCCGGTGCTCGTGCTGTCGATGGTCCCGGCGCTTCAGTTCGAGAACTGGGAGTGGCCGGCTCTCGTGCTCGCCACGCCCGTCGTCGTTTGGGGCGCCTGGCCGTTCCACCGCGCGGCATGGGCGAACGCCAGACATGTGACCGCGACGATGGACACGCTCATCTCGATCGGTGTCCTGGCGGCGTGGCTCTGGTCTGTCTACGCAGTCATCAGCGGCGAGGCCGACATGTACCTCGAGGTCGCCGCCGGCGTCACAGTCTTCATCCTCCTCGGCCGCTATCTCGAGGCAACGGCGAAGCGGCGCGCCGGCGCCGCCGTCACCGCCCTGCTCGAGCTCGGTGCGAAGGATGTCGCCGTCCTCGACGAGACCGGGGCCGAGCGCCGAATCCCGGTTGAGCGGCTCCAGGCCGGCGACCGCTTCGTGGTAAGGCCGGGCGAGAAGGTGGCCACCGACGGGGTCGTCGAGGAGGGCGCCAGCGCCGTCGACCAGTCGCTCCTCACCGGCGAGCCGGTGCCGGTCGAGAAGCAGCCCGGCGACGAGGTGGTGGGCGCGACCGTCAACGCGGGCGGCCGGCTGGTCGTCCGCGCCACGAAGGTCGGCGCGGACACGGCGCTCGCGCAGATCGCGCGGCTCGTGACCGCGGCGCAGTCCGGCAAGGCGCCGGTCCAGCGCCTGGCGGACCGCGTCTCGCGCGTCTTCGTACCGGCCGTCATCGCACTCGCGCTCGCCACGCTCGGGTTCTGGCTTGCCGCCGGCGAGGACGCATCCTTCGCATTCAGCGCGGCCGTCGCGGTGCTCATCATCGCCTGCCCGTGCGCGCTCGGCCTCGCCACGCCCACCGCCCTGCTCGTCGGGACCGGGCGCGGCGCTCAGCTGGGGCTGTTGATCAAGGGACCCGAGATCCTCGAGTCCACGCGGAGGGTCGACACGATCGTGCTCGACAAGACCGGCACGGTCACGACCGGAAGGATGAGCCTCGTCGAGGTCATCGCCGCGGACGACACCGGCCGCGACGAATTGCTCCGGATCGCCGGTGCGCTCGAGGACGCCTCGGAACACCCGATCGCCCAGGCGATCGCTGGTGCGGCTCGCCAGGAGCTCGGCCGGCTTCCGGCTGTCGAGGCGTTCGCCAACCGCGACGGGCTCGGCGTCGAGGGAATGGTCGACGGCCACGGCGTCCAGGTCGGCCGCCCGACCTTGATGGCCGAGTGGGGCCTCGCGATCCCGGACCGGCTCGACGCCGCGCGGCGCAACGCCGAGCAGCGGGGCGAGACCGCGGTGGTGGCGGCGTGGGACGGCGCCGTCCGGGGCGTGTTCGTCATCGCCGACACGCTGAAGCCGACCTCGCCCGCGGCCATCGAGGCGCTGAGGCGGCTGGGGCTCCGGCCGGTGCTGCTCACCGGGGACAACGACACCACCGCGCGCGCCGTGGCCGCGGAGGTCGGGATCGAGGAGGTCGTGTCCGAGGTCCTGCCAGGCGAGAAGGCGGACATCATCGGCCGGCTTCAGGCGGAGGGTCGGGTGGTGGCGATGGCGGGCGACGGCGTGAACGACGCACCGGCGCTGGCTCAGGCCGACCTCGGCCTGGCGATCGGGACCGGCACCGACGTCGCGATCGAGGCATCGGACCTGACGCTGGTCTCCGGCGACCTGCGCGCGGCGGCAGACGCGATCCGCCTGAGCCGCGCCACGCTGCGCACGATCAAGCAGAACCTTGCATGGGCATTCGGCTACAACGTCGCGGCGCTCCCGCTTGCGGCGGCCGGGCTCCTCAACCCCCTAATCGCCAGCCTCGCCATGGCGCTCTCGAGCGTCTCCGTGGTCGGGAACGCACTCCGGCTGCGACGCTTCCGGCGATGAGCTCTCTGCCAGAGCTGCATCTGAGCGACTGGCGCGCCACCAAGGACACGCTCCATCTGTACAGCCAGATACTCGGCAAGATCCGGCTCTCGACCACGGCCCCGCGCAACCACTGGTGGAACGTCCCCCTCTACGTCGACGTCCGCGGTCTCACGACACGGCGCCTGCATCATCGCGAGACGACATTCGAGATCGCGCTCGACTTCGTGGACCACGCTCTGATCATC
>DASUQG010000394.1:0-3775 GCA_036280695.1 Thermoleophilaceae bacterium | reverse complement strand
GTGAACAGGATGAACGCCACCCCGATCGTCACGACGTTGGCGTCGATGATCGTGCGCAGCGCCTTCGCGTAGCCCGCCGAGATGGCGGCCGGCACCGATCTGCCCGCCCGTACCTCCTCCTTTATTCGCTCGTACATGACGATGTTGGCGTCGGCCGCCACCGCCAGGGTGAGCACCATTCCCGCGATGCCCGGGAGCGTGAGCGTGATCGGGATCAGCTTGATCAGCGCGAACAGGAGCACCGCGTAGATCAGGAGCGCGACCGTGGCCACCAGGCCGAGCACGCGGTAGAAGACGAGCAGGAACAGGATCGTGAGCAGGAGGCCGGCCGCCGCCGCCGTCAGGCCCTGGTCGAGCGCCTGCTGCCCGAGCGTGGCCGACACCTGCGTCTGCGAGATCAGCTTGAGGTTGATCGGCAGGGCGCCGATGCGCAGGCTCTCGGCCAGGTCCTGTGCCTGGCCGATGTCGCCGATGTTCGTGATCTGGGCGCCGGTGCGGCCGTCGATGCCCTCGGGGTTGTCCTGGAAGTCGATCGTCGCGAGCGAGACGATCTGGTTGTCCAGCGTGATCGCGAAGCGCTGGAAGAACTCCTCAGGCGGCGCCCCCTGCTGCACGGGCGGGCAGTCCTCGGAGACGCCGGCGAGCGTCTGGCAGTCACGTCCCCGCTCGGCGATCTGCTTCGTGACCCGGGCAAAGGCCTCCCGGCCCTTGTCCGTGAACTCCATCGTCACGAGCGGTTCCTTGGTGTTCGGGTCGAAGTTCTGCTCGGGGTTCTTGATCTCCTTGCCCGAGAGCTCGGAGTCGTCCTCGATGACGAAGAAGCGGTGCACGCGCTCGGACTGGTTCGGCGCGGGCTCCGCCTCCACGACCAGGATCCCCTGGGGCACCTTGAAGACGCGCGAGCCGTCCGGCGGCCCGGCGGGGCCGAGCTCCTCGAGCTGCTTCAGGCACTCGCTGTCCTTCGGGTACTTGTGCGGGGCTCCGTTCTGGGCGTCGTAGTCGCTCAGCAGGTCCTCGCAGTTCGCGGAGGGCTTGTAGTCGCCCTCGCGAAGCGGCTTCTTGTCGGGCCCGATCGGATAGCGGTCCGGGCCGAACAGGTAGTACTGGTCGCGCGTTGTGTCGTTCTGGCGGTCGGCCTCCTGCGGCGTGAGGTCGGAGCCCGGAGGCACGTCGTCCTGCTCGGCCTTCGGCTTCTGCTTCGTCGCCACCTCGACCGCGTCGTAGAGCGCCTTCGAGCCCGCGTAGGGCACGTCGGGGCCTCGGTCGCCGAGCACGTTCGGCTCCCAGTCGTAGAACTGGAGCTGCGCGGTCGAGCCCACCTGCTCGATGGCGCGCTCGGCGTTCTGCACGTCCGGAAGCCCGATCGAGATCTGGTCCGGTCCCGAGCGCTGGATCTCGGGCTCGGAGACGCCGAGGGCGTCGGTGCGCTTGCGGATCGTCTCGAGCGCGTCGTCGAGCGCCTGCGGCGTGACCTTGGGCACCTGCGGGGTCGGCTGGCCCTGGTAGACGAGCTCGGTGCCGCCCTTCAGGTCCAGCCCGAGGCGGGTGGACTTGGTCGCGATCAGGAACCCGGCCGCCGCCAGCAGCAGGACCACGAGCCCGAGGATCGAGAAGTTCCTGGCGCGGTTGGTCATCGCGGCGTCAGCACCAGCAGCAGGCCGCCGTCGTCGTCATACGCGGGAAAGATGTCAGCCTTCGCGTGCTCGGGCCGGTCGCCCTCGGCGTGCACCACGACCGGCTTGTCGAGCACCCGCACCCCCCATTCGAGCGCCGTCGCGATGTGGTCCCCGCCCTCGTCGAACTGGAGGTTGAGGACATCGTTCACCGGCCGCCCGATCACGTCGAGGTCACCGAGCCCGGTGAGCTCGCGGGCGCCGCGCCCGGTGCCGATCAGGCGGGCCTGCTGGTCGAGGATGAAGAAGGCGGCGTTCGGGGCCGGGTAGTAGTCGTCCAGCAGCTCGAAGAGGAAGCCGAATCCGCAGCGCTTGCATGCCTTCGCGCGAGTCTGGAACCCGGCTGTGCGCTCGGAGGATTCGCTGCGGTTGCCGCAGTTCGGGCAGATGAAGATCGGCATTGGAGGTCAAGGGTAGGGGCTTGCCTAAACGGCAGGTTAGAACAGGCGCTGCGAGCCCCCGCGGGGCGGCTCGAGCCTGAGATGGGCGAACGCGGAGTCGGTGGCCACACGCCCTCGCGGCGTCCGCATCAGGAACCCCTGCTGGAGCAGATATGGCTCGTAGACGTCCTCGATCGTGTCCGCCTCCTCGCCCACCGCGACGGCGAGCGTGCTCAGTCCCACGGGCCCGCCGCCGAACTTCTCGCAGATGGCGCGCAGGATCTCGCGATCGAGGCGGTCGAGGCCGGCGGCGTCCACCTCCAGCAGGTCGAGCGCCTCACTCGCGACGCTCTCGTCGATGTGGCCGCTGCCGCGCACCTCGGCGAAGTCGCGCACGCGCTTGAGCAGCCGGTTGGCCACCCGCGGCGTGCCGCGCGCGCGGCCGGCGATCGCCTCGGCGCCGTCCGCGTTGATCTCCACCTCGAGGATGCCGGCGGAGCGCAGCACGATGCGGGCGAGGTCGGCCGGCTCGTAGAGCTCCAGCCGGTGGGTCACGCCGAAGCGGTCGCGCAGCGGGGTGGTGAGCAAGCCGGTGCGGGTGGTTGCGCCGATCAGCGTGAACGCGGGCAGGTCCAGCGAGACAACGGCGGCGCCGGCACCCTGGCCGACCGTGATCGGCAGCTTGCGGTCCTCCATCGCCGGATAGAAGGTCTCCTCGAGCGCGCGCGGGAGGCGGTGGATCTCGTCAACGAAGAAGACGCTGCGCGGCTCGAGCGCGGTGAGGTAGCTCGCGACGTCGCCCTTGCGCTCCAGCGCCGGCCCGGCAGTGGGCACGAAGCCGGCGCCGAGCTCGTTCGCGACGATCTGGGCGAGCGAGGTCTTGCCGAGCCCGGGCGGCCCCGCCAGCAGCACGTGGTCGAGCGCCTCGCCGCGCGCCTTCGCAGCCTCGATGAAGATCGCGAGCTGCTCCTTCACGCGCTCCTGGCCGACGAAGTCCTCGAGCCGCTTCGGGCGCAGCGAGCGGTCGAGCTCGTCCTCGGCTGGGAACGGCGACGGGTCCTGGATGCGCTCCACCCCGGGGGTTCGGATGCCGCTCATCGCGCCGCCCTCAGCGCGCCCGCGATCAGATCCTCCGGGGTCTCGCCGTCGGTTTGGTCGAGCAGCTTGTCCGCCTCGAGCGGCGTGAAGCCGAGGCCTAGCAGGCCCTCGCGCGCGAGCGTGCGCGGGTCGTCGGCGGCCGTGCGGCGGACCACGATCTCGTCCGTGGCCTTGCCGGCCACCTTCTCGCGCAGCTCGACGATGATGCGCTCCGCGGTGCGCTTGCCGATGCCCGGCACGGCCTGGAAGCGCGCGGTGTCGCCCGAGGCGATCGCGTTCAGCAGCTCGCGCGGCGCGCCGCCGGACAGGACTGCGAGCGCGACCTTCGGGCCAACGCTCTGCACGCCGATCAGCATCAGGAACAGCTCGCGCTCCGCCTCGGAGGAGAAGCCGTAGAGGTGCATGCCGTCGTCGCGGAGCACCAGGTGCGTGAACAGGGTGGCCCGCTGTCCGACCTTCGGCACCGCGCTCAGGGTCTCGGACGAGACCGCGAGGCGGTAGCCCACACCGGCCGCCTCGATGACCACGTCGCCGGGCAGCCGAGAGAGAACCTCGCCGCGGACCGACGCGATCACGCGAACACCCTCCGCCGGCGCAGTGGCCGGGGAAGCCGACGGCGCCACA
>DASUQG010000393.1:0-2906 GCA_036280695.1 Thermoleophilaceae bacterium | reverse complement strand
ACGGGCGCGTGCCCGGGCCGACGCTGCGGGCTCGCGAGGGCGAGCGCCTGCGCGTGCGCTTCGTCAACGGCTCAGAGCATCCGCACACGATCCACTTCCACGGCATCCACCGCGACCTCAGCGACGGCGTGCCCGGCATCGGCGCCGGCAACATCGGGCCGGGCGGCTCGACCACCTACGAGTTCGACGCCACGCCGTTCGGCCTGCACCTCTACCACTGCCACTCGACCCCGCTGGCCGAGCACATCGCCAAGGGCCTCTACGGCGCCTTCGTGATCGACCCGAAGGACGGCCGCCCGCCGGCCGACGAGCTCGTGATGGTGATGAACGGATTCGACACGAACTTCGACCGCTCCAACGAGGTCTACGGGGTCAACACCGTCGCCTTCGAGTACCTGCACCGGCCCGTGCAGGTCAAGCGCGGCGAGCTGGTGCGGATCTACCTGGTGAACCTGCTCGAGTTCGACTTCGTCAACTCGTTCCACGTCCACGCCAACTTCTTCGACTACTACCCGACGGGCACGCGCCTCGAGCCGCGCGACTTCACCGACACGGTGGTGCTCGGGCAGGGCGAGCGCGGGATCCTCGAGCTGCGCTTCCCGTACACGGGCAAGTACATGTTCCACGCCCACGTCTCGGAGTTCGCGGAGCTGGGGTGGATGGGCTTCTTCGAGGTCAGCGAATGACGCGGATGAGCGTCGGATGCCTGCGTCCTCGGCCCTCGGCGTGCTCAGCACGCCTTCGGGCCTGCGTCCTTGGTCTCCTTGGTCCCCGCGCCCTCGCTGACCTCGAATTCGAGGTCTCCGACTGATGGAGGCCGCCACCGCCACGAGCACCCGCACGCGCGCCCCCGTCTGGCTCGCGGGCCTGGCGCCGCTCGTGATCCTCGCGCTGGCGATCGGCCTGTTCGTGGTGCTCGATGCGCCCGGGCTCGACCGGATCGGGGTCCCGGAGGAGGAGCTCACGGTCGAGCGAACCGTGCTCGAGCCGGGCCAGATCCAGCTGCACGTACGAAACGACGGCGCCGACCCGGTCGAGGTGCGTCAGGTGATCGTGAACGACGGGTTCGCTTCGTTCACCCAATCGGAGGAGAACATCGGGCGCCTCGGCGGCGCCGAGCTGGACGTGAACTACCCGTGGATCGAGGGGCAGGCCTACGAGCGGAGCATGCTCACCGCCACCGGGGCGACGATCACGCACGAGATCGAAGCGGCGGTGGAGACCCCGGACGCCGACCTCGGCTTCTACGGTCTGATGGCGCTGATCGGCCTCTACGTGGGCGTGATCCCGGTGGCGATCGGGATGCTGTGGCTGCCCTGGGTGCGCGGCGTCGACGTCCGCTGGATGCGCTTCCTGCTCGCCTTTACGATCGGGCTGCTCGCCTTCCTCGGCGTCGACGCCCTGCTCGAGGGCACCGAGCTGGCCGGCACCGGGCCCGAGGCGCTCGGCGGCGCCGCCCTCGTGTGGCTGGGCGCGGCGGGGGCCTACCTGCTGCTCGCGGGCGTCGATGCGCGCCTGGGCGGCGGGGGGTCGGTCGGCTATCGGGCCGCCTTCCTGGTGGCGCTCGGGATCGGGCTGCACAACCTGGGCGAGGGACTGGCGATCGGGTCGGCCTACGCGATCGGCTCGCTGGCGCTCGGCGCCACCCTGGTGGTCGGCTTCGCGCTCCACAACACCACCGAGGGACTTGCGATCGTCGCGCCGGCGGCGCGCGAGGGCCGCGTACGGCTCGGGCGCCTGGTCGCGCTCGGCGTGCTCGCGGGAGCGCCGGCGGTGCTCGGCGCCTGGCTGGGCGCCTCGGCGTTTAACCCGAGCATGGCGGCGCTCCTGTTCGGCGTCGGCGCCGGCGCGATCGCCCGCGTGGTGGTGCAGATCGCGCCCCAGGTGCGCGATGGCGCGGGCCGTCTGCTTCACCCGCTGGCCGTGGGTGGGCTCCTTTCCGGCCTGCTCGTGATGTATGTAACCGGCCTGCTGGTCTCCGTCTGATGGCGGCAAGAGTCGACACCCGCGAGGAGGTCTCGAACGCGGTCCAGGACTACGCGAAGGCGATCTGGTCGATCGCGCAGCGAAGCGACTCGCCGGTCTCGACCTCGGCGATCGCGGAGCGGCTTCACGTCTCGGCCGCGTCGGCGTCGGCGATGGTCAAGCGGCTCGAGGCGATGGGACTGGTGTCGCGCGAGCCCTACCACGGCGTCCGCCTGACCGCCGCCGGCACGCGCGTCGCGCTCGAGGTGGTGCGCCACCACAGGCTGCTCGAGCTCTACCTCGCCGAGGCGCTCGGCATGTCCTGGGACCGGGTGCACGCGGAGGCCGAGGTGCTCGAGCACGCGATCTCGCCCGAGCTCTCCGAGCTGATCGCTGCCAAGCTCGGCAATCCCACCCACGATCCGCACGGGGATCCGATCCCCACGGCCGACGGCGAGATCGACGAGGCGCCGACGCTGGCGCTCTCGGATCTGCGGGCGGGTGAGCGCGGGCGCTTCGCGCGAGTGTCGGACTCGAATCCCGAGATGCTGCGCTACCTGTCCGACCGCGGGATCGCGCCGGGCGACGAGCTCGAGCTCGCTGGCCGCGAGCCCTTCGGCGGGCCGCTCCGGGTCCTCTCGGGAGGGCGCGAGCACGCGCTCGGGGACCAGCTCGGCCGCGCGATGCGGGTGGAGCGGCACCGGTAGGGTTCGCCCCACATGGCGCTCGCCGAGGACTTCCGGGGCTTCGTGGACGCCCTCCCGCCCGACTGGACCCAGCTCGAGCTCGACCTGCGGATCGCGGACGAGGACCGCTACGTCGAGGCAGCCACCCTGATTGTGCAGATCAACGCGATGCCCTACTCGCAGCACGACTGGCACTGGCGGCTGCGCGTGGCGAACAGCTTCGGTCACGCCGCCGCGGCGGAGAGCGTGGAGGGC
>DASUQG010000392.1:0-5646 GCA_036280695.1 Thermoleophilaceae bacterium | reverse complement strand
CGCTCGCAGGCCGCGAGCACCGCGTCGATGTTCATAAGCGGCTCGCCCATCCCCATGAACACGGCGTGGTTCACCTGCTCCTTGCGGCGGAAGTGGAGCGCCTGGTCGAGGATCTCCGAGGCCGTCAGGTTGCGGCCGAAGCGCATCGCGCCGGTGGCGCAGAAGGTGCAGGTGAGCGGGCAGCCGGACTGGCTCGAGACGCAGAGCGAGCGCCGGCCGTCGCGGTAGCGCATCAGCACGGCCTCGACCGGGCGCCCGTCGTGGGTCTCGAAGAGGACCTTCTCTGTGCCGTCCGACGACAGCGCGTCGCTGAGCGGGCGCAGCGAGGAGAAGGGAACCTCGTCCGAGAGCTGCTCCCGGAGGCCGAGCGGGAGGTTCGTCATCTCCGCGTACGAGCCCGCCCCGCGCGCGGCCCACTCCCACACCTGGCGCGCCCGGAACCCGGGCTGCTCCCTCGCCGACAGGCGCTCGTCAAGCAAAAGCAGGTCCATGCGAAAAAAAAGTGTGGCGCATGGCGGAATGAGATCCGGTTCGGCGGGGCATAGGAATGCCGGTGGCACCCCCTTTGCGAGACACGATCCCAGTGTCCGGCGATCGGCAGATGCTGGATGCGGTTCTCGACGCCGCGGCTTCGCTGATCGTCGTGGCGGACCCGCACGGCACCCTCGTGCGCTGGAACCGCGCGTGCGAGCAGCTGCTGGGGTGGACGGCGGCCGAGCTCCAGGGGCAGCGGGCGCTGCTCGACCTGGTGCCGAGCGACGAGCGGCCGATCGCTGTGGCAGCGCTGGAGGCGCTTGCCGGCGGCGAGTCCCCCGTCCGGGCCGAGTTCCAGTGGCGAACGCGCAGCGGCAACCTGAGGCTGATCGAGTGGTCGATCACCGTCCTCGCCGCGGACGACGGCTCCGTCACGCACGTGGTGTGGACCGGCATCGACGTGACCGAGACGCGCGAGTGGGCCGCCGAGCGCGTCGCCGTCGAGGAGCGGCTGCGCCACATCGCCGACCACGATGCCCTCACCGGCCTCTACAACCGGCGCCGCTTCGAGCAGGAGCTCGACCGCCACATCGTGCACGGCCGCCGCTACGGCATGGACGGGGCGCTGCTGGTGATCGACCTGGACCGCTTCAAGCAGGTGAACGACGGCCACGGGCACAGGGCGGGCGACCGCGTGCTGGCGGCGGTGGCCTCCGTACTGCGCGCCCGGCTGCGCGAGAGCGACATCCTGGCGCGCTTCGGCGGTGACGAGTTCGCCGTGCTGATGCCGCACGGAGGGGCGCCCGAGGCGGCCGAGCTGGCGAACCTGGTGGTGAACGCGATACACCGCGAGGTCACCACACCCGCGGGCCCGCTGAACGCCAGCGTGGGCTGGGCGCTCTTCGAGGACGCAACGACCTCGTCCGACGAGGTGCTCTCTCGCGCCGACGACGCGATGTACGCCGACAAGGCGGCGGGCGGCCCGCCGACGCGGCATCTGCGGTCGGTGGAGTAGGGGCCGGTCCGCCGCCGCGCCGCCGCGCCGCCGCCGCGCCGCCGCCCTCCGCGCCGCCGCGCCGCGGCGCCCGGCTTCCGAGCGGTCCCGACGGCGGGCACCGAGGGGTGTGATCCGATCTAGAACCGCATACGTGTCGTAGATCGGATCACACCGCCACGTAGCCTCCCGACCATGCGACTCGCCAAGTTCCTCGCGCATGCCGGCGTCGCGTCGCGGCGTGCTGCCGAGGGGATCGTCGCCGAGGGGCGCGTGACGGTTCACGGCGAGGTCGTTACCGATCCGGCACGCGACGTTGACGAGACGAGCGCGGTCGCGCTCGACGGGCGCGCGGTCGCGCCGGAGCCGCACGAGGTGCATGCGCTCAACAAGCCGGCCGGGGTCGTCTCGACGGCGCGCGACACGCACGGCCGGCCGACCGTCGTCCAGCTGGTGCGCTCGTCGCGGCGGCTATACCCCGTCGGGCGCCTCGATGCCGACACCACCGGCCTGATCCTGCTCACCAACGACGGCGGGCTGGCCGAGCGCCTGACCCATCCTCGCTACGGGGTGAAGAAGGTCTACCGGGCGCGGATTCAGCCGGCGCGGCTGGCGCCGCGGGCGCTCGAGGCGCTGCGGGAGGGGGTCGAGCTGGAGGACGGGCGCACCGGGCCCGCCGACGTGCGCCAGCCGGCGCCGGGCGTGCTCGAGCTGACGATCCGCGAGGGCCGCAAGCGACAGGTCCGGCGCATGGTGGAGGCCGTGGGCCACCGCGTGGTCGAGCTCGAGCGGATCGCGTTCGGCCCGCTCGGCCTGCGCGGCCTGGAGCCGGGCAAGAGCCGCCGACTCACGAAGGCCGAGGTCGAGCGTCTGCGCCGGCTCGCGGAGCCCCGACAGCGGCGGCCGTCGCGCGGGCGGGCCCCGGGTGCGACGGCGCGAGAAGGGGGCGCGAAGCCCGCGCGGCCTAAGCCGCGCTCCGGGCGTCGGCCTCAGCGATAGCCGTTGGCGCCGGCGGGGCGCTCGCGGCCGAAAGCGCTGGCGGGTGTGGCGCGGCGGCGGCCGGCGGCCCCCGCCGCAGGTCCTCCGGCCGGCATTCCTGTGTGATCCGCGCTGCCATCACGGCTCGCGCGTCGAACTGCTGCATGAGGTTCCTCTCGTCGCCGGTGCGGGCCGTGCCACCGCCGCACCCGCCGCGTTGGCGGGCTCTAGGGCGCGGTGGCGCCGGCTACTCGGCGACGAGGGGTCACTGCTCCCAGGCTATCCCAGCTTCGCGGCTGCCACAATCCGGCGCCGCATGAAGCTGCGCGCGCTCAGAGGCGCCATCACCGTTCCGGAGAACGACGCCGACTCGATCCTGTCCGCCACGGAGGAGCTCGTGCGTGAGGTCATGGAGCGCAACTCGCTCGCGCCCGACCAGATGGTGAGCTGCATCTTCACCTGCACCGACGACCTCGACGCCGAGTTCCCGGCCGTGGCCGCGCGGCGCCTCGGCCTCTCCTCGGTGCCGCTCCTGTGCGCACGCGAGATCGACGTGCAGGGCGCGCTCCCGCGCGTAATAAGGCTGCTGCTGCACTGCTACGCCGACCCCGACAGCGAGCCGCGCCACGTGTACCTGCGCGAGGCGGAGTCGCTGCGCCGCGATCTTCAGGGAGCCCAGTGACGGGGCTCGAGTTCAACGCTCGCCTGCGGGACATCCCGGTGTACCCGGCGGCGGCCACCTACTCCTTCGACGGCGAACTCGTGAAGCTCGCCTCGAACGAGACGCCCTTCCCGCCGCACCCCCAGGTGCTCGAGGCGGTCGAGGCGCACCTGCGAACGCTCAACCGCTACCCCGACCCCGAACGCACCGTGCTGCGCCGGCGCCTGTCCGAGCGGACCGGCGTGCCGGCCGGCCGGATCGCCATCGGCAACGGCTCGTGCGAGCTGCTCCTCGCCGCGGCCGAAGCGATGCTCGAACCCGGCGCGGAGCTCGTCTATGCCTGGCCCTCGTTCTCGATCTACCCGCACCTTGCCGCGATGTCCGGCGCGCGCGCGCTGATCGTCCCGCTCAACGACGCCGGCGAGCACGACCTCGAGGCGATGGCGCGCGAGGTCAGCGCCGCCACGCGGATCGTGATCGTGTGCAACCCGAACAACCCGAGCGCCACCGCCCTCCCGCCGGCCGCGATCGAAGCGTTCGTGGCCGGGCTGCCCCGCCACGTCGCGGTGATGGTGGACGAGGCCTACGTGGAGTTCTCCTCGCTCCAGGACCCGGACGAGTCGATCGCCCTGCTCGACCGTCACCCCAACCTGATCCTGCTTCGCACCTTCTCGAAGGTCTACGGCCTGTGCGGGCTGAGGGTGGGCTACGCGCTCGGCTCGGAGGAGTTCCGGCTGGCGGTCGACCGCGTGCGCCAGCCCTTCTCCGTGAACGCGCTCGCGCAGGCCGCGGCCACCGAGGCGCTCAACCACGTGGACGAGCTCGAGCGGCGCGTGGAGCAGACCGCGATCGAGCGGATGCACCTGGAGTCGGAGCTCCAGGAGCGTGGCCTCGAGACCACCGACAGCCAGGCGAACTTCTCCTGGGTCTCGGTCGGCGAGCGCGACGAGGACGCCGTGGTGGGCGGTCTCGCGGAGCGCGGGGTGATCGTCCGCGCGGGCAAGGCGCTCGGCCAGGAGGGCTGGATGCGCGTGACCTACGGCACCCGTCACGAGAACGACCGCTTCCTCGCCGCTCTGGATCAGCTGCTCTGAACCTGCTACAAAGACCCGTGATGTCCCGTCTGGCCACGCCGACTTCTTGCACGAGCGCGTCCCCGCGCTCCGCTCGGCGTGCCCACTCGCGCTGGTACTACCGATTTAGCTAGGCGTCCGGCAGCGGCTCGTGCCGTGCCGAATTCCAGGACCGCCGGACGCCGTCCGAATCGTCGTAGCACCAACCACTTTTGAGAGGCTGTAGGGACAGATGATGATCGTGATGAAAGAGGGGGCGAGCCAGGCGGAGATAGACGCCGTGGTCAAGCGCGTCGAATCCGTCGGCGCTCATGCCCACATCTCAGCAGGCGAGCTGGTCACCGTGATCGGCGCGATCGGCGACCGCGAGCACGTGGCCAACCTCGGCCTCGAGGGCGCGCCGGGCGTGGACCACCTGGTGCCGATCCTCAAGCCGTACAAGCTCGCGTCGCTCCAGTACCGGCGCGACGAGCGAACCGTGCTCGAGATCGACGGACGCCGCATCGGCGGCGACCACTTCGCCACGATGGCGGGGCCGTGCACGGTCGAGTCGCGAGAGGTGCTGCTCGACGCGGCGCGCACGGTGAGGGACGCCGGGGCGCAGTTCCTGCGCGGCGGCGCGTACAAGCCGCGCACCTCGCCGTACTCCTTCCAGGGCCTGGGCGAGGCGGGTCTCCGGCTGCTCGCCGAGGCGAAGGCCGAGACAGGACTGCCGATCGTGACGGAGCTGCTCGACGTGCGCGACCTCGATCCAGTGCTCGAGGTGGCCGACGTGGTGCAGCTCGGCGCGCGCAACATGCAGAACTACACGCTGCTCACGGAGGTGGGCCGCGCGGGCAAGCCGGTGCTGCTGAAGTGCGGCCTGTCGGCCACGCTCGAGGAGCTGCTGATGGCGGCGGAGTACATCCTCAAAGAGGGCAACGAGCAGGTGATGCTGTGCGAGCGCGGCATCCGCACGTACGAGCCGAGCTACCGCTTCACGCTCGACCTGATGGCCGTGCCGGTGCTGCGCGAGCTGACGCACCTGCCGATCGTGATCGACCCGAGCCACGCGGCGGGCAAGCGCTCGCTGGTGGAGCCGCTGTCGCTGGCGGCGGCCGCGGCCGGTGCCGACGGCGTCATCGTCGAGATCCACCCGAGCCCCGAGGACGCCGTCTGCGACGGCCCGCAGGCTCTCTACGCGGACGACTTCGCGGCCTACCTCCGCAAGCTCGAGGCGGCGGCCGAGCTGGCGGGCAAGACCTTTACGACGGTCGGATGACAGCGCTGCGCATGCGGCAGAGCCGCATGCTTGCGCCACGGCCGTGCGCATAGCCGTCCTCGGGGTGGGGCTGATCGGCGGCTCGATCGGCCTGGCGGCGCACGACCACGTCGAGGACGCCGAGGTCATCGGCTTCGGCCGCGACCCGGAGCGCCTGCGCACCGCGGTCGAGCGCGGCGCGATCGACCGCGCGGCCGGATCGGTC
>DASUQG010000391.1:0-6760 GCA_036280695.1 Thermoleophilaceae bacterium | reverse complement strand
TGGCGGAGACGGTCGTGTCGAAGCTCTGGAGCAGGATGGAGCGACTTCGGGTGGGCGACCCGCTCGACAAGAACACCGACGTGGGCGCCATCAACTCGCGTGAGCAGCTTCACCGCATCGAGGCACTAGTGGCGAGCGGTGAAGAGGAGGGTGCCGTCAGGCGGACGGTGTCCTGCTCGCTGCCCGACCGCGGGTTTTGGTTCGCGCCGACGCTGTTCACCGACGTCGCGCCGGCGCACCGTATCGCGGCCGAGGAGATCTTCGGGCCGGTCGTGTCCGTGCTGACCTTCCGCACGCAGGCCGAGGCGATCGAGAAGGCGAATTCGACCCCCTACGGCCTGGCCGCCGGCATCTGGACGGACAAGGGCTCGAAGGCGTTCGAGGTGGCCGCCGCGCTCCAGGCCGGAGTGGTGTGGCAGAACACGTACAACCACTTCGACCCGAGCGCCGCCTTCGGTGGCTACAAGGAGAGCGGCTTCGGGCGCGAGGGCGGGATGTCGGGCCTTCGGCCGTATCTGCGGGTGACCCGATGACCTCCCGGCTGCCCGTCCGCAAGACCTACAAGCTGTTCATCGGTGGCTCTTTTGTGCGCTCGGAGTCCGGGCGTTACGACCGCATCGAGGGGGAGCCCTCGGCGGTCAACATCCCCCGGGGCTCGCGCAAGGATGTCCGCGACGCCGTCGCCGCCGCGAGGAAGGCGTCTGGCGGGTGGGCCGCGCGGACCGCCTACAACCGCGGCCAGATCCTCTATCGCTTCGCCGAGGCACTGGAGTCGCGCCGTGCCGACATCGGCGCGCCCGCCGACGAGGTCGGCGAGGCGATCGACGTGCTCGTCCACTACGCCGGCTGGACCGACAAGTTCCAGCCCGTGCTCGGCGGGATCAACCCGGTGGCCGCGCCGTTTCTCTCGTTCTCGGTGCCGGAGCCGACTGGCGTGGTCGGCGTCGTGGCCCCGGACGAGCCCGCGCTGCTCGGGTTGGTGGCGGAGCTCGCACCCGCCTTGGCCGTTGGCAACACCGTTGTCGCGGTCCTGTCGAACGAACGACCGCTTCCAGGGTTGGACCTCGGTGAGGTGCTTGGGATCGCGGACGTTCCGGGCGGCGTGGTGAACCTGCTGTCCGGCCGGCGCGCCGAGCTGGTGCCGGCCCTCGCGGGCCACCACGCGCTGAACGCGATCGTGGACGCGTCCGCGGACGCCGAGCTGGGCGCCGAGATCGACAAGCTCGCCGCCGAATCGGTCACCCGAGTCCGCCACGCAGCCCCAACGCGCTCGTACACCGACGCGACCGCCGACCCATTGAGCCGCCTCGAGGCCCTCACCGAGCTCAAGACCGCCTGGCACCCCGTCGGCGCCTAGTAGTCACACCCGTCACCCCCACGTAACACGAAACCCCCGAACCTCAGGGTGTGATCCGATCCGGAACCGCATAGGTGTCGCGAATCGGATCACACCCCGATTCGCGGCTTGCGGAGCTGGCGGCACGGCAGCACGGAATGGTGGCCCGCGCCCAATTGGCAGCACTCGGTATTCGGGGCACGGCAGTGAGCCGGCGGCTCGCGAGCGGGCGGCTCCATCGCGCTCACCCGGGTGTTTATGCCGTAGGACATCCGCCGCGGACCTCCGAGGCCCGATGGATGGCCGCAGTTCTCGCGTGCGGATCCGGCGCGGTTCTGAGCCACCTCGATGCAGCGGCGCTGTGGAAGATCTACGACGGTGAAGGCGCGCGCGTGCATGTGACCTCGACGAGCCAGTCGGGGAGCCGGATCGCGGGCATCGCAGCTCATCGCGCCCGGCGGCTCCACCCGGATGACGTGACGGTGAGGCACGGAATTCCCGTCACCACCGTGGCGCGCACGCTCGTCGATCTCACCGTGCTGGGCCGCGACCGCCTCCTGCGGGCCATCCGCGAGGCGGAATTCCTAACCCTCCTCGACCTCGATGCCCTCAATGCTGCAGTTCAGCGAGGCCACGGGCGCCAGCGACTCGGCCGGCTGCGCGAAGCGATCGCGGCGCACACCCCCGGCCAGATCGTCCGCGAGGAGCTGGAGCACCGCTTCCTCGAGCTGGTGCGCGCAGCCGCCCTGCCAGCGCCCGAGACCAACGTCAAGGTCAGGGCCGGTCGCAAGCGCTATGAGATCGACTGCTTCTGGCGCGAGCAGCGAGTGGCGGTAGAGCTAGACGGCCGCGCCGCCCACGCAACGACCATGGCGTTCGAGTCAGACCGGCGCAAGGACGCTGCCCTCACTGCAATCGGCCTGCGCCCCCTGCGCTTCACATGGTTTCGGGTGACGAAGGAGCCCGACGAGGTCATTGCCGAGCTCGCTGCGACGCTGGCCCAGGCAGACCACCGGCTCAGCGCGTGATCGGTGCCAGCCGGAGCGGCGGACGCCGTCTTCTTCGGCGGCCACGTACTTCACCGCTCGCACGTGCCCTGGGAGATCGGGCATGGCCCGCGCCTGCTCGCGCGGGGCACGACGCACCTGCCGTACGCCGAGCCGAGGTTCCTAGTCGAGCGCGCCCTCTAGCCGCAGGATCCGGCGCAGGATCGCGAGCGACGACGCGTACGTGGAGTCCATCCCGTAGTAGCTCAGGCCGCGGGCGCCCAGCGTGCGCGCCTGTGTGTAGGGCGTATCCGAGGCGTAGTGGATGATCCCGAAGTCGATCGGCAGCTTCGAGAAGTTCACCGCCTCGTTCACCGGGTGCCGGTCCGCGTCGGAGATCTCGTAGACGGCGTTGCAGTACGGCCCCGCCTCCATCTCCACCACCGTGAACGCCTCCCGGTAGTAGAAGTCGAGGTAGGAGCGGTTCTGCAGGAAGGTGCTCTTCACCGTGACCGCCCGCTGGTTGTCGAGCCCGCTGCCGAAGCGCAGGTCGGGCGCGATGTCGTCGACGCTGAACGCGTTGTCGAGCCAGTAGGTGGAGCCCGAGTGCTCGTCGTGCACGACGGTCGAGAGCATCACGTCGCCCACGTCCGCGTTCAGGGTCGCCGCCTTGCCGAGCACGTAGACCCCGCGCAGCATCGAGCTGTCGACTCCCACTTCGCGCAGGATGTTGTAGGCGGCCACGCCGAGCGGGTAGTCGATGTTCACCACGACTCCCTCGGCGGCAGCCAGCGCGTCGGCGTCCACGTTGCCGAGGCGCGGATCCATCCGCTCGGGGCGCAGCTTGGACAGCGGGATGATCTGCGCCGGCACGCGCAGCGCGGTGGTGCTGCGGATGTGCGACACGCCGCACTCCGCCTCCGAGCGGCGCCGCGCGGCGCGCCCCTCCTCCCCGTGCGAGTCGAAGTAGAGGCGGGCCACGAAGTAGAGGAAGTTCTCCCATGAGCCCTCGCTGCGCCCCTCCCGGAAGGCGGCCAGCTCGGAGCGCAGAATGTCGTCCTCCGGCAGCGACTCGACGAACTTGACGAGCACGTCCTCGCGCTCGCGTGCCACACCCGTGGCGATGTTCACGAGGCTATGGGTGTTCGAGCTCACGAAGTAGAGCGGGCGCTCCTCGAGCCCCTGCTCGGCGAGCGTGTTGTGCACCGGCGTCCACCAGCGGCGCGTCATGCGCGCGTAGCCCACCTGCGTGCCCCCCAGCATCCGCACGCGCAGGTTCATGCGCCGCTCGGCGATCGGCGTCAGCCGCTCGCCGAAGCGCTCGCCCCAGGCGCCGCGCAGCCGCGACCAGTCGTCGGCAGTCCCGCCCAGCACCTCGGCGCACTCGTCCGGGGTCGGGTCGTGGTCCGGCGGCCAGCCCGCCGCGCGCTGGCGCACGCGGATCTTGTTCCACTCGATCTGGAAAGCCACCAGCGTCGGGATCAGGTCGTCCACGTCCGACGCACTCGCGAGCAGCACCGCGTGCGTGCCGTTGCCGGCGTCGTGCCAGCGGCGGCGGCGGGCCGGCGCGTCGGCCTCCTCCCACTCGTCGATGACGATCCCGTTCTTGGCGAAGACCTCCGCCTCCTGGCCCATGATCACGAGCTCGGCGCCCGACGCCATGCTGTCGGGCAGCCGCCGGATCGCGTAGATCAGCGCGCCGAGGTCGGGCTCGTCGCTGTCGGCGAGCGGGTGCAGGCTCGAGCCCATCGCCCGGTGCGCGGGCTCGAGCACGCGCAGGTGCGTCTCACCGCTCGAGCGCAGCAGCGTGTTGTAGGTGCGCTGGTAGAGCTCGACCTCATCGCTGAGGCGGCCCGTGTGCTCGTCGGTGGGGCTCGCCAGGGTCAGCCTGGATACGACCAAGAACTACTCCTTCACGTACGGCACGCCGATTGCGGCGGGCGGTCGGGAACGGCCGATGACGCCGGCCACCACGACCAGGGTCAGAACATAGGGCAGTGCTTGGAATAGCACGGCCGTGGATTCGGAAAAGGCCGGCAGCCGCTGGGCGAGCGCGGTCGAGAAGCCGAACAGGAGCGCCCCCGCGAGCGCACCCCACGGGCGCCACCCGCCGAAGATCACCGCCGCGAGCGCAATGAAGCCGCGGCCGGCGGTCATGTTCTCGTTGAAGGAGCCGAGCAGCGCGATGGACAGGTACGCGCCGCCGACAGCCGCGAGGGCGCCGGAGGCGACCACGGCCATGTAGCGCGTGCGCACCACCGGCAGCCCCACGCTGTCGGCCGCGCGCGGCTTCTCGCCTATCGAGCGCAGCCGCAGGCCGCTGCGGGTGCGGAAGAGGTAGAGCGTCAGGAGCGGCACCAACAGCAGCGCCGCCCACGTGAGGAGGTTCATCCTTCCGATCGCCTCGCCGAAGAACGAGACGTCCTCGATGACCGGCAATGTCACGTTCGGCACGCGCGAGATCTCGGAGGGCGTGCCCTGGTCGCCGTAGTGGTAGATGAAGACGTAGCCCGTGATCCCGAGCGCGAGGATGTTGATGGCGGTGCCGCTCACCACCTGGTCCGCGCGCAGGGAGATCGAGACGAACGCGTGCACAAGCCCCATCACGGCGCCCGCGGCCAGGGCGATCGCGATCCCGCCGACCCAGGAGCCGACCAGGTCGGATCCAAAGATCCCGAAGAACGCGCCTATCAGCATCATCCCCTCGAGGCCGATGTTGATCACGCCGCTGCGCTCGGACAGGATGCCGCCCATCGCGCCGAAGATCAGCGGAGTGGCGAAGCGGAGCATCCCGGCGGTTAGCGCCGACCAGACGAAGACGCGCTCGAGGTTGCTCTCGCCCGACTTCACGGAGATCACGGCCAGGATCGCGCCCAGTGCGGCAACGGCCACCGCGATCCAGCCAAGGCGCTTCTCGCCCTCGCGCGTTGCGTAGTACCCCGCGGCCGCGCCCGCGGCGGCGAGCAGCAGGGACACGACCGGCGTGCGGATCATGAGCGGCGGCAGGGCGACATACGCTGCGAGGACGCCGAGCACGATGCCGGCCCACGCTGCGGTTCGGCCGGAGATGCCCACGCGCGAGGCGGCCACTGTCGAGGCGCTCACGGCTCGGCCTCCCCTGCGGCGGACGCCTGCGGCGGACCCGCTCTACCGAGAATGCCGCGGCCCCGCCTGACGAGCCCGAGCACGAGCACGTCGGCGCTCACGATCAGGATGACGAGGCCCTGGATGATGAAGGTCAGGTTCTCGGCGAGCGAGGGCTCGAAGATCGTCGGGTCAAGGTTGCGCTGTGACGTCCCGCTGATGAGCGCCCCGAACAGAAGCGCCGCGGCGAGCGTGCCCACCGCCGTGTTCCGGCCGAGCAGCGCGACCGCTATCCCGAAGAAGCCCAGCTGCACCTCCTGTATGTCGTTCGTCGCGATCCTGAACTGCCAGCCGAGGACATCTATCCCTCCGGCCAGTCCGGCGAAGACCCCGCATACCGCCATCACCAGGACGTAGTTCTTGCCGACGCTCATGCCGCTGTAGCGTGCGGCCTCGGGGTTGAAGCCGACCGCGCGCACCTCGTAGCCGATCGTCGACCGGTTCAGCAGGATCCAGAACACGATCACGGCGAACAGCGCGATGAAGAGCCCGATGTGGAGGCCCTGGAGCACCGGGTCGCCCCAGAAGACCGGCAGCCTGGCGCCCTCGACCACGTCCTCGGACACCGGGATCGACTTCTGGGCCTCGTTCTGGAGCGGACCTCCCAGTGAGAACAGCCAGACGCCGACCCAGACCGCGATCCAGTTGAGCATGATCGTGGTGATCACCTCGTGCGCGCCGGTCGTGGCCTTCAACAGACCGGCGATGCCCGCCCAGACGGCACCGGCCAGGCAGGCGGCCAGGATCGCGAGCAGGATGTGGACAAAGCTCGGCATGTCGGCGAACGACGAGCCCACCCACACGGCCGCGATCGAGCCCACGATGTACTGGCCGTTGCCGCCGATGTTGAACAGCCCGGCGCGGAACGCGAACGCCACCGCCAGGCCGGTGAGAATCAGCGGCGTGGTGATGATGAGCGTCTGCTGGAGATTCGAGGCCGCCAGGGTCCGGTCCTCGCCAGTGGTCCACGGGAAGATCCACTGAAGCCCGGTGCCCCTCCAGATCGCCTCGTAGGTGGCGATTGGGTCCTTGCCGGTGAGCAGCATCACGAGACCGCCCGCGAAGAACGCGAGGAGCGTGGTCAGGACGGGCACGATCACGCCGCCGCCGCGCACGTACGCGGCGAGCCGCGAGGCCGGCGTCGCCGCCCGTACCTCTGGGTCCTCTGTGGCGCTCACGCCGCCGCGCGGCCCCCGCCGCCACCCGTCATGGCCACGCCGAGCTCCTCCTCGGAGACGTCCGGCGGAAACTCTCCGACGATCTGGCCCTCGTACATCACGAGGATCCGGTCAGC
>DASUQG010000390.1:0-6455 GCA_036280695.1 Thermoleophilaceae bacterium | reverse complement strand
AGGAGTTCGATTACCGACCGCATCCGTTGCGCCCCTGCTTCGAGCCTATAGCGGGATGCGGCTCAACGAACGAGACCGCGCCCTTGGCGCGGCCTCGGCAATCCTATGAAGAGTTAACGGCGGCAGATCATCCGGGGCTTCCCTCCCGATCGATGGGCGTCAGTCCCTGCACAAACTCTTGGTCCAAACCGGTGCAGATGCGGGCAGCCTGGCACATCTACCGGCGGAATGCCAGCTTTTTGTGAAAGAAATCGTGCAAAGTTTGGCCTCAACGCAGCGTTGAGGCCATTTTTGCGGGGTCTTGGGCCTAGAGCGGCGGCCTGGCGGAGGCCGCGATCAGCTCAGGCGCTGGACGCTGAGCTGTCAGCCTCTGAGGCCGAGGGCAGCTCGTCGCCCGCCGACAGCGGGCTGGCCGGGTCCTTCACGGCGCCCCTGATCTCCTCGGCGGAGACGTTCAGCGGGTGGTGGCAGGCCGCCAGGTGGCCGTTGGGGTAGCGCGCCAGGGGTGGCTCGACCTCGCGGCAGATGCCCGTGGCGCGGGGACAGCGCGGGTGGAAGACGCAGCCGCTCGGCGGATCGATCGGGTTGGGCGGCTCGCCGCTCACGACGATGCGCTCGCGGCTGCGGTTCTCCTCGGGATCCGGGATCGGGATCGCCGAGAGCAGCGCGAACGTGTACGGGTGGATCGGCTTGGTGTAGAGCTCCTCCGACGGCGAGAGCTCCATCAGCTTGCCCAGGTACATGACGGCGATCCGGTCGGACACGTGCCGTACCACGGACAGGTCGTGCGCCACGAACATGTACGTGAGCCGGAACTCGTCCTGGAGGTCGTCCAGCAGGTTGATGATCTGGGCCTGAACCGAGACGTCCAGCGCGGACACCGGCTCGTCCAGCACGATCAGCCGCGGCTCGAGTGCGAGCGCGCGCGCCACGCCGATCCGCTGGCGCTGGCCGCCCGAGAACTCATGCGGGTAGCGGTTCAGGTGCTCGGCAGCGAGGCCCACCAGCGTCAGCAGCTCCCGCACGCGGTCCTCCACCTTGTCGCGCGGCGTGCCGTGCAGGCGCAGCGGCTGGCCGATGATCTGCACCACGCGCTTGCGCGGGTTGAGCGACGCGAATGGGTCCTGGAACACCATCTGCATCTCGCGCCGCAGCGGCTCGAGCTGCTTGCGGCCGGCGGAGGTGATGTCCTCGCCATGGAAGCGCAGGTGGCCGTCGGTGGCATCGATCAGGCGCATGATCGCCCGCGACATCGTCGTCTTGCCGCAGCCCGACTCCCCCACCAGGCCGACGGTCTCGCCCTCGGAGATGGACAGCGTCACGTCGTTCACGGCGTGGACCCGTGCCACCTCGCGGTCCACGATGAAACCCTGCTTGATCGGGAAGAAGACCTTCAGGTGCTCGATGTCGACGAGCGGCCCGCCGTTCTCCGACGGCGCCGCCTCGGTCGCCTGCGGCTCGACGCTCACGCAGCGTCCGCCCCGGTGGACTTCGCCGCCAGGCCGATCTCGCCGGGCCGGACCTCACGCAGCTGCTTCTTCTGCTCCGCAGTGAGCCAGCAGCGGTCGCGATGCTCACGGTTGCCCTCCAGGCGCGACTCGAGCGGCGGCACCTCTACGCACTTGGCGAACTCGTGTGGGCAGCGCGGGCGGAAGTGGCAGCCCGACGGCCGGTCGGACAGCGAGGGCGGCAGCCCCGCGATCGCCGGCAGCCGTTCGGGACGCGGACGGTCGACCCGGGCGATCGAGCCGAGCAGGCCCCAGGTGTAGGGGTGCTGCGGGTCGTAGAAGATCTCGTCGAGCGTCCCATGCTCCACGATGCGCCCGGCGTACATGACCGCGATGCGATCGGCGATGTCGGCCACCACGCCGAGGTCGTGCGTCACCAGGATGATCCCCGCGCCCGTCTCGTCGCGGAGCTCGCGCATGCGCAGCAGGATCTGCGCCTGGATGGTCACGTCGAGCGCCGTGGTGGGCTCGTCCGCGATCAGGACGCTCGGGTTGCACGAGAGCGCCAGAGCGATCATCACGCGCTGGCGCATCCCGCCCGAGAACTCGAACGGGTAGTTGTCGATGCGCTCGCGCGCGCGCGGGATCCCCACCTTCTCGAGCAGCTCGATCGCCCGCTCGCGCGCCTGCTGGTCGGGGAGCGCCTCGTGCTCCTGGATCTGCTCGACGATCTGGTCCCCGATCTTCATCACCGGGTTCAGCGAGGTCATCGGGTCCTGGAAGATCATCGCAATCTCCGCTCCGCGGATCTGCCGCAGCTGGTCCTCCGGAGCGTCGATCAGCTCGGTGCCCTTGTAGTGCGCCGTGCCCTCGAAGCGCGCGTTCGGCGATCGCGTGAGCCCCATCACCGTCATCGCGGTCACGGACTTGCCGGAGCCGGACTCGCCGACCACCGCGAGCACCTCGCCGGGCTGAAGCTCGAGCGACACGCCGTCCACGGCCTGGACGACGCCCTCCTCTGTGGCGAAGGACACGTGCAGCTCCTCCACCGTGAGGATCGGATCGCCGCTGGGCGCGGGTCCCACGCTCACTGCAGGCGAATCCGCGGGTCGAGGTACGCGTACAGGATGTCGACGATCGCGTTCAGCAGCACGATGAAGAATGCGGCGAACATGGTCGTCGCGAGCACCGGCGGCACGTCCAGCTGGCCGACAGCCTCGGCCGCGTACTGGCCCACCCCCTGGAGGTCGAACACCGTCTCGGTGAGGATCGCACCACCCCCCACCACGGCTCCGAAGTCGAGCCCCCAAAGCGTGACGATCGGGATCATCGAGTTGCGCAGGACGTGGCGGATCATGATCTGCCGCTCCCCGAGCCCCTTGGCCCTCGCCGTGCGCACGAAGTCCTCGTTGATCGTGTCGAGCACGTTCGAGCGCAGCACGCGCGAGTAGAACCCTATGAAGAGGATCGCCAGCGCCGTCCAGGGCAGGATCAGGTGGTACGCCCAGTCGATCGGGTCCTCGGTGAACTCCACGTACCCGCCGTTCGGGAACCAGCCGAGCTTGTAACCCAGGTAGTGGTTCATCAGCGCGCCGATCCAGAACACGGGCATCGAGATCCCGATCAGCGCGATGATCGTGAGGAAGCGGTCCGCGAACTTGCCCGCCTTGACCGCGCTGTAGAGCCCGAAGCAGATCGCCACGAACATCCAGAGGATCGCCGCGCCGATTGCGAGCGACAGCGTCCGCGGCAGCCCCTTGACGATCTCCTCACCGACGGGCAGCTGTGTGAAGTAGGAGACGAGGTCGCCGGTGAAGACCTTCTTCATCGTCGTGAAGTACTGGACGAAGATGTTGTCGTCGAAGCCCCACTCCTTGCGAATCGCCTCGATCTGCGCCTCGCGGGGCTGTCTGCCCGCCATCCGCTCGGCCGGGTCGCCGTTCGGGATGACGTTGAAGATCAGGAACGTCATGATCGACACCGCGAACAACACGAACGTCATCTGGATCAGGCGCCGGACGATGAAGCGGCCCATCGCCTAGTGCTCCAGACGGACCTTCGCCCGCGGGTCGAGCGCGTCACGCACGCCGTCGCCGAAGACGTTCAGCGACAGCACCGTGAGCACGAGCATCGCGCCCGGCACGATCGCGAGGTGCGGCGCGGTGGCGATTCGATCGACGCCCTCGTCGATCATCGTGCCCCAAGACGGGGTCGGAGGGCGCACCCCGGCGCCGAGGAACGAGAGGGCCGCCTCCAACAGGACGGCATTAGCGATCAGCAGCGTGAAGAACACGAGGATCGTCGACGCCAGGTTCGGCAGCACCTCCGTGAACATGATCCGGATCGGCCCCGCACCCTGCGCCTTGGCCGCCTCGACGAACTCCTTCTCGCGAAGAGAGAGCACCTGGCCGCGCACGGGCCGTGCCATGTACGGCACGTACACGAGGCCGATGATCAGGATCGTGATCACCAGCGAGTCGCCGCTGATGTGGATCGGTCCGATCTTGAGGCCTCCCAGCGCCAGTGCCACGCCGAGAGCCGTGCCCAGGATGATCACGGGGAACGACCACATGACGTCGAGCACCGCACGAATCACAGCGTCCGACGAGCCGCGGAAGTAGCCCGCCACCGTGCCGAGGATGATGGACAGCAGCGTGGTCATGAACGCGGCGGTGATGCCGATCACAAGTGAGTTGCGCCCGCCGTAGAGGAGACGGACCATGATGTCGCGGCCGTTTCGGTCGGCGCCGAGGAAGAACTTGCCGTCCGCCTTGAACCACTGCGGCCCGATCGGCACGCCGTCGAGGCCGACCACGTTCTTGCTCTCGCCGTCCACCGTGATCGTGTCCGACAGGTGGTTCGCGTCCGGCGTGGTATGGGCGACCTTGTCGGCCCAGACCGGGGCCGCGGCACAGGCGGCGACCAGCAGGATGAAGAGCAAGCCGAACAGCAGCGCCACCTTGTTGCGACGGAGGCGCCGGAGTCCGAGCCGCCACGGTCCGAGCCCGTGTACGTGCTCGCGCCCAGCCTCCTCCTCCCAGGCGGCCGGCCCCTGGAGTACCTGTTCGGTTGCCGGCTCCGTGGCCAAAGTGAATCCCTCAGCTCCCTCGAGAGAAAACAGTACCCCACGGGGAGGGCGCCGAAGCGCCCTCCCCACAGGAAACGTTCAACGAACTACTTGAGGCAGAAGCTCGTGTAGTCGTTGTTCCAGACCGGGTGGAACCTCGTGCAGTTCTCGAAGTCCATCCGCTCGGAGACGAACGTCGCGAGCTTGCGGTGGCCGTAGGGGGCGATCCACGCCCGCTCGACCAGCTTGTTGTTGAGGTCCTTCCACTTCTCGCCGACCTCATCCGTCAGCTCCGGCTCCTTGTTCAGCTCGGCGATCCCCTTGGTGATCTCCGGGTCGTCCACGTTGCCGTAGTTCTGGTTGTTCGTCGGCTGAATAGACGCCCCGTCCACGAGGAACATGAAGTTCTTCGGGTGCGGGAAGTCCTGGAACCAGTTGGCGAAGCCGGTCTGGGCCTTCGTCTTCTGGTTGCCGATGGTCTGGAAATACACACCGCCGTCGAGGATCTTCGGCTTGGCGTTGAAGCCCATCTTCGTGAGCATGTCCGCGTACGCCTCGCCGACCTTGTCACTCGGGTCGTCGTTGTTGCTGTACACGGTCACGTCCATGCCGTCCACGCCGGCGTCCTTGATCATCTGCCGCGCCTTCTCGAGGTCGGGCGGCTTGTTCGGGTCGCCGAACGGGCAGTCCTCGACGTCGAGCGCCTCGTCGTAGCCCGGCATGCCGGGCGGCAGGAACGAGCAGCCAGGCGTGGTCTCGCCCGCGAAGATGCGCGCGAGGCCCGGCTTGTCGATGCCGTAGTTCACGGCTTCACGAACCTTGGGGTCGTCGAACGGCGCGACCCGCGTGTTCATGAAGAAGTAGTACGTCGAGGCCGTCGTGATCTCCTCATAACGGTCGCTGTACTTCGCCTTCACTTCCGGCTTGATGTCGGCCGGCGGCGGGTCCTGCATGTAGTCGAGCTTGCCCGAGATCACGTCCTGCGCCTGGCGCTGGGCGTTCTTGACGATCAGCGCCGTGATCTTGTCGACCTTGGCCGGCGGGTTGTCCGGTCCGAGGTCCGGGAACAGCTTGTTCTTCTCGAGCACGAACTGCCGGTTCGGCACCGACTCGGTGATCTTGAACTGACCGACGCCCGGAGGCGGGTTCTCGGTCAGGTTCTTGAACGGCGTGTCGCCCGGCACCAGCGCGGCGAAGGGCATCGCCAGCACGTTCGAGAACGTGCCGTCCGGCTGGGTCAGGGTCACCGTGACCTTGCCGGTCTTGTCGTCGGTCTCGATACCGGGGATGTCAGCCTCGGCCTTGCCGTTCTTGACGTACGCCTCGGCGCCCTCGATGCCGAGGTAGAAGGCCGATCCGCCCGACTCGAGGTTGAGCACGCGCTGAATCGTGCGCTCGAAGTCCGATGCCTTCACCGGCGAGCCGTCCGAGTACTTCAGCCCGTCGCGAAGGGTCATCTCGTAGGTCAGGCCGTCCTCGGACACCTTCGGCAGCTCCTGTGCCAGGCCTGGGATCAGCTGCGACCCCTCCTCGCCCTCGGCGCGCTTGTAAGCGACCAGCCCCGTGTAGACGGTAGAGAGCGGCTCCCAGCCGTTCACCGTGTAGCTCAGCGCCGGATCCATGTAGTCAGGCTGAGAGGTCTCCGCCATCGTGATGGATCCTCCCTCCTTGGCCCCGCCGCCTCCACCGCCGCCATCATCGTCATCGTCGCCACAGGCGCTGATGACGATCAGGGACAGGCAGGCGACGAGCAGCACCAGCGCACGTCTACCGAGCGTTCCCATTAATCCCTCCAGCTGTCGTTTCGGCAGGCAGAAGTGCCTCCCGCGCGGCAAGATACCCCCTGATTCGACCGTTTGAGTCCCGTTCCCGGGAACCAAAATGTGCGCTTAACGCAGCGGTTAGGCGGCGCCGGGCGGGAGCCGCAGGAGCTCCTCGCG
>DASUQG010000389.1:0-2550 GCA_036280695.1 Thermoleophilaceae bacterium | reverse complement strand
TCAGGCTACCCGGCGCCGCCGCGCCAGATACTCGATTCCCGCGGAGCTGCCGATCGGGCCCAGCGGGGAGACGGTCGCGGCGAGCAGCGGCCAGGGGAAGGTGCCGCGCTTCGCGCCGTAGGCCACGAGCAGGCAGAGGATGATCCAGCCGAACCCGTGGGTCCAGCCCAGGATCAGCTCCGCGTCCTCGCTCAGGCCGAAGATCGCCGTCACGAGCAGGGCGCTGAAGATGCACACCTCTAGGGCGCTGTAGAGCCGGACGGCCTGGAAGTAGGACACGCGCCTCAGACTAGGTGGAGGGCGCGTACGCCCGGAGCCAGCGCAGCATCGCGTCCCCCGACATCGGCCGCGCGATCGCGAATCCCTGCACGTAGTCGCAGCCCAGGCTCATCAGCCGCTCGCAGACGCGCTCGTCCTCCGCCCCCTCGGCCACGGTCTCGAGGCCGAGGTTGCGGGCCAGCTCGATGATCGAGCGGACGATCGCCTCCGAGTCGGGCTCGTCCAGCAAGCCCGTGATGAAGGAGCGGTCGATCTTGAGCGCGTGCACCGGAAGCTCGCGCAGGTAGGAGAGCGACGAGTAGCCGGTGCCGAAGTCGTCGATCGAGGTGCGGATGCCGATCGCCCGCAGCCGCGAGAGCGCCTCGCGCGCCTTCACGTGGTCGCCCATGAGCGTGCTCTCGGTGATCTCGATCTCGATGGCGTCGTCGCTGAGCCCGAAGGCGCGGCGCTGGTCCTCCACGAGCTCGGGGAGGCGCGGGTCCACGAGCACGCGGGCCGACACGTTCACCGCCACGGGCACCGCGCACCCCTGCTCCTGCCAGCGGCGGCAGTCGGCGGCCGCGATCTCGAGGGCGAGCGAGGTGAGCGGCTCGGCGAGCCCGGTGCGCTCGGCCAGCGGGACGAAGGTGCTCGGCCCCACCTGCCCGAGCACCGGGTCGGTCCAGCGGGCGAGCGCCTCCACGCCGACCACCCGGCGGCGCGCGAGCTCGATCTTCGGCTGGTAGTGGAGCCCGATCGAGCGGTCGTCGATGGCGCGCTTCAGCGCGGTCACGAGCACCAGCCGGCGCGGGGCCTCCTCCTCGAGCTCGGGCGAGAAGAACTCGAGCCGCGACTGCGCGCGCTTGGCGCGGTACATCGCGGCCTCCGCGCGCTGGAGCAGCTGCTCCGCGATCCGGCCGTGCTGCGGGCCGCAGGCCACGCCCACCGTGGCGTCCACGCTCAGCGTCGCGCCCGCCACGTCGATCTGGCGGCTGAGCTGCTCGACGATCTTCTCGGCGGTGGCGGCGGCGTCGGCGGCGCGCGGCAGGCTCGACAGCAGCACGCCGAAGCGGTCGCCCTCGACGCGCGCCACCGTGTCGGTAGTGCGGACCGAGCGCCTGAGCCGGGACGCGATCTCCACGAGCACGCCGTCGCCCTGGACGCGGCCGAGCGTTTCGTTTATGTCCTGGAAGCGGTCGAGGCCGAAGATGAGCAGCGCGATCTCGTGCTCTCCCTGCTCGAGGGCCTGCTCGGTGCGCTGGAGCAGCAGCGTGCGATTCGGGAGCCCGGTCAGCCGGTCGTGAAGCGCCAGGTGCTCCATCTCGGAGGCCTGCTTCGCCGCCAGGTGCACCGCGGCGATCGGCAGGACGAGCACCGGAACGAGGTAGAGCCAGTTGTCGGCGATCACCGCGACCGGCGGGCCGAGCGCGAACAAAGTGGCGTTCGACCAGCTGCGGAAGAGCAGGTCGCCGAGCAGGTGGTCGACGATGCGCGTCTTCTGGAGCAGCGCCTCCGCGGTGCGGACGATCGTCGAGTTCACCAAGAAGAAGACGAGCGCGCAGACGGCGATCGCCGGCAGGTCGCTGGCCTGGAGTCCCTCGGCGCTGCCCAGACCTGTCCCGCCGAGGGCCTCGAAGACCGCGCCCGCTGCCGCCCACGACAGGACGAGCTGGGCGACGTTGAAGGCGATGCGGTCGAACGGGCGGCGCAGGATCACTTCCGCGACCAACGTGGCCCCCACCTGCACGACCACGACCTCCGGCACTCCGTAGAGCAGCAGGATCGCGAACGCGAACGGCGTCGAGAAGGTATCCACCCCGACCTGGCCGTGCACCTGGATCGGGAACAGCTCGCCGAGGAGGACGAGCGCGGCGAGCATCCAGAACTCGACGTCGAGCGGGCCGATGTCGCTCCCGCTCGTGATGAGCACTACCACGAGCACGGCCGCGCCGGCGGCCGTTACGAGTCGCAGGTAGAGGGTGGGCTGAAGTACGCCAGGCACTGGAGCGAGTCGCGGCGAAACGGCCATCGCTCCAGTGCCTGGGCCAAGCGGTCGCCGCTCTCCGAGCGGCCCTACTGCTGACAGGGGAACCTCTAAAGCTTACGAGGCGCGCCAAGCGCCTCGAGCAGAACAAGGAGCCCTGCAAGGGTCACGGCGGAGCGGTAGGTCTTCGCCTTGAGGGTGAGGGATGTACGGCGGAGCTTCGAGGGCATCATGCCTCCTCGATGAGGGTCGGGGTCGGACCGGCGGGCTCACCGGCTTGAGGGCGTCCATCGGCGTGTTGGGCGACG
>DASUQG010000388.1:0-2979 GCA_036280695.1 Thermoleophilaceae bacterium | reverse complement strand
CCGCGCTACACGCCGGAGGACATGGCGATCACCCAGTACATGCCGGACATCCCCGAGGACGCCAGCATGGTCGACTGGCCCTGGACCTACGAGGAGTTCCTGCCGTACTTCGAACGCGCCGAGCACGAGTGGGGCGTGTCGGGCAAGGCGAACCAGGCACCCGCGCAGGAGCCGATGAGCCCGGGCTACGAGTACCCGATGCCGCCCCTTCGCCTGCACGCGGCCACCGAGTTCCTGATGGAGGCATTCGGCAAGGCGGGCTGGCAGCCGTACCTGGGCCCGCGCGCGATCAACTCGCAGGTCTACGACAGCCGCCCGGCGTGCTCGTTCTGCGGCTTCAACCAGTTCTACGGCTGCGCGCTGAACGCGCGCGGCAACGCCGCCAACACGATGATCCCGCGGGCGCTCTCCACGGGCCGCTGCGAGCTGCTCACGCGCCACTGCGTCACGCGCCTGGTGCACGAGGGCGGCAGCGTGACCGGTGTCATGTACAAGACCGAGCCCGACGGCGAGGAGCAGTTCATGGGCGCTCCGCGGGTGTTCGTCTCGGTGCAGACGATCGAGTCCGCGCGGCTCTTCCTGCTGTCGGAGATCCCGGACCCGAACGACATGATCGGGCACTACCTGATCTACCACGTGAAGGGGAACGCGGACCTCACCTTCCCCGGGAAGCCGGTCTGGGACTTCGGGCCCGCGTACCAGCCGCGCACGGGCATCGGCAGCCTCCAGGTGCGCGACCTCTACACGATCGACGACCCGAACACGAACCTGTCGAAGGGCGGCAAGTTCTCCGTCTACGACCCGCTCACCACCACCACGCCGATCCGCCTGATCAAGCAGGCGTCGATGGGCCGGGACCGGATGAACGTGTGGGGGGACGACCTCGCCGAGTACCTCGGCGAGCTGCGCGAGCAGGGCGGCGTGTCCTTCTCGTTCACGGGCGAGGCCATGTCGGTCCACGACAATCGCGTGGAGCTCGACCCCGAGCGCAAGGACCCATGGGGGATGCCGGTGGCCCGCACCTACTACCGCCATCACCCGTACGACCTCGACCTGAGCCGCTACGCGCTCGAGCGCGTGTGCCAGGTGATGTCGGACGCCGGCGGCGAGGTCAGGCGCTTCGACCCGCAGGCCGAGGAAAACCCCGGCTACGGCCACGTGCAGGGAACCCTGCGCGCGGGCTCCGACCCGGACAGCTCGGTGCTCGACGAGCTCTGCCAGTCGCACACCGTGAAGGGATTGCACGTGCTCGACGCGGCATGGATGCCGACGTCGGGCGCGAGCAATCCGACCATCACGCTGATCGCCAACGCCTACCGAGTCTGCGAGGAGGTCCAGTGAGCGCCACCGGAGCCGCCAGCTCACCGCCGGCAAACGTCAGCGAGCGCAAGGAGATCGCCCGCCTCCTGCTCGACGCGGGCACCGAGGCGATCGACCTCGAGCTCGAGCCCGTGATCGATCGGGAGGCCGGCCTGCTCGCCGCGCTCTCGATCCCGTTCCCGGACGGGCTCGCACCGGAGCCGCAGCCGATCGAGCCGGCGCCGGACCGCAACGCGCCGCTCCCACGAGCGGACGTGGTGGTGATCACCTGGACGGTTGCGGAGCTGAACGCGCTGGCCGACGTGCTCACGCCGGGGAACCCGCGCTCGCAGTGGTACCGCTACACGCACCAGTACGAGGACAGGTACCTGCCGCAGATCCGCGACGACGCGCCGGCGCGCAAGGCGCAGCGGATGGCGAGCTACTTCCCGACCAAGATCGGCAACAAGACCGTCCTCTGCATGAAGTCCGAACTGCACCTGAACCAGGACGGGATCGCCACCGGGGACGGCACGGCCACGCTGCCGGTGAAGGACCTCTTCCGGCAGATCATCGAGGAGGCGAAGCCGAGCGTGATCCTCACCGTCGGCACGAGCGGGGGCGTGAAGCACGAGCACGACCTCGGCGACGTGGTGGTCACGCGCGGGGCCAAGTTCCGCCTCTCGGACGAGTTCGCGAAGGAGCCGTTCGCCGGAAAGACCTACACGAGCGACTGGACGATCCCGACGAAGCACTTCAAGGACGCCGAGGAGCTGATGGGGCGCCACGCGGACGAGCTGAAGGAGCCCGAGTTCGCGCCGCCCACGAAGCGCTACGCCTTCGACGGCCCGCCGCTCAAGAGCGACCCGCCGAACGCGCCGTCGATCCACCTCGACGACGGCACGGACATGCCCGAGTTCCACCCGATCCTGACCACCGACTTCTTCGAGTTCGGCACCTCGGCGAACAACCTCTGGACCGAGGGCTGCGCTGTCGAGATGGGGGACGCCGTCCTCGGCCTCGTGGCCGAGGAGCTCGGCGACGCCGCTCCCAACTGGGCGATCGTGCGCAACCTCTCGGACCCGATGATCAACGGGGACCTGCCGACCAAGCCGCGCAAGCTCGACATGCAGGCGCACTGGGCGGTCTGGTACTACGAGGCCTACGGCTACTGGACCAGCGTGATGGGTGCGCTGGCCACGTGGGCGATCATCGCCGGCCTCGAGGAGAGCTGAGGGCCCCGCCGGTGGAGACGCGGCTGCCGGTGGAGGTGGAGCTGGCCTACGAGGTGATGTCGTGCCAGGCGGTCCGGATCTCGCAGGAGCCCGGGAAGCAGCCGCACCCGTGCAGCTACTTCCGCAAGTGGGGCACCTACCACAGCTACGACTACACCGAGGACGTGCCGGCGCCCGGGCCCGGCATCGTGCACAAGACCCGTTACGTGGGGCGTGCGCCGCTCGTGCCGGAGCTCCTGAGCGGCTGCCGCAAGGCGCCGCTGATGGCGGTCGGGATCAACCCGAACCTGCCGGGCTGGTGGCCCTACCACCGCGGCGCGCTCAACCCGCTGTTCGACGACTACCGCCAGTACGCGCACTACTTCCGCTACCGCGCGCACGCCAAGCTGGAGCTGAGCGCGGCGGACTACAAGCGCTTCGGCGGCGGCGATCACGACACGCCCTT
>DASUQG010000387.1:0-2937 GCA_036280695.1 Thermoleophilaceae bacterium | reverse complement strand
CCGCAGCCGAGCCCGGAGTCGGACACCCGGACCACTCCGCCCACGATGACCAGGACGAAGGTGGCGATGCCGGTGGCGAGGACGAGCCGTCGCATCAGAGGCTGCGCGGAGCGACCGGCTGTGAAACCGTCTCCCCGGGCGTGGCCGCGGCGGCCACCTCCCGGCGGATGTCCTTCATCGGCTCAACGCTGCGCACGCGCGGGACCACGTCGAAGTTGTTGGGCGGCGGGGGAGAGGTCGTGAACCACTCGAGCGTGTTGCCCTGCCACGGGTCGTTGCCGGCCCGCTGTCCCCTCTTGATGCTGATCAGCACGTTCACCACGGTCACCAGCACCCCGATCCCGAGGACGAAGGCGCCGATGGTGGAGATCAGGTTGTAGGTGCCCACGCCGAGCGACTCGTCGTAGTCGTACACGCGGCGCGGCATGCCCTCGAGCCCGATCGAGTGCTGGACCAGGAAGGTCACGTTGAAGCCCACGAACATGAGCCAGAACGACAGCTTCCCGAGCGCGTCCGACATCAGGCGGCCGGTCATCTTCGGGAACCAGTAGTAGAGCCCGCCGAAGAGCCCGAACACCGAGCCGCCGAAGAGCACGTAGTGGAAGTGGGCCACCACGAAGTAGGTGTCGTGGAGGTACCAGTCGACCGGGAAGATGGCGAGGATCACGCCCGAGATGCCGCCGATCACGAACAGCCCGGGCAGGGCGGCGGCGAAGTAGAGCGGCGTCTTCATCACGATCTGGCCGCGCCAGAGCGTGGCGATCCAGTTGAAGATCTTGATCCCGGTGGGGACCGCGATCGTGAACGACGCGAGCATGAAGAAGGCCAGCACAACGGTGGGCGTGGGCGTGGTGAACATGTGGTGCGCCCAGACCAGGAGCCCGAGGAACGCGATCGCCACCGTGGACGCCGCGATCGCCTTGTAGCCGAAGATCGGCTTGCGCGCGAACACCGGCAGTATCTCCGAGATCATCCCGAAGACCGGCAGGATCATGATGTAGACCTCGGGGTGGCCGAAGAACCAGAAGAGGTGCTGCCACAGGAGCGGGTCTCCGCCCGCTGTCGGGTCGAAGAACGCGGTCCCGAAGTGGCGGTCGGTGAGCAGCATCGTCACCCCAGCCGCGACCGACGGCAGCGCTATCACGAGCAGGTAGCTGTAGACCAGGATCGTCCACACGAACAGCGGCATGCGGCCCCAGCTCATGCCACGGGTCCGCATGTTGTGGATCGTGGCGATGAAGTTGATCGCGCCGATGATCGAGGAGATGCCGCTGAGGTGGATCAGGAAGATCCAGGCATCGACGCCGCCGCCGGCCGAGAAGGCGTCGTCGGACAGCGGCGGGTACATCGTCCAGCCGGCCTGCGGCGGCTCGAAGAACACGCTTGTGTAGAACGCGATCCCGCCGAACAGCAGCAGCCAGAACGAGAGCGCGTTCAGCCTGGGGAACGCCATGTCGCGCGCCCCGATCATGAGCGGCACGAAGTAGTTGCCGAAGCCGGCCAGCACCGGCACCACGAACAGGAAGACCATCGTGGTGCCGTGCATCGTCACGAGCCCGTTGTAGGTCTCGGGATCGAGCAGCGTGTTGTCCGGCTGCGCCAGCTGGAGGCGCATGAGCAGCGCCTCCACGCCCCCGAGGATGAAGAAGATGAAGGTGGCGAACAGGTAGAGGATCCCGATCTTCTTGTGATCGGTGGTGGTCAGCCAGCGCAGCCAGCCGCGCCGCTCCGGGCGCAGCCCGTTGAGCGCGATCTCTGGCCGCGCGGCCCGCCTCTCGCCTGCTGCGGTACCGGCTTCCACTAGTCCCCTTCGCTCTCTTCCCGCTGCTTGCGCTGCTCGGCCAGGTCCTCACCGGCGGCCTGGATCTCCTGACGCTTCCGGTCGGACCACTGCTCGAACTCGTCCGGCGAAACGGCCACCACCTTGGCGCGCATGTCAGCGTGCCCGGAGCCGCAGAGCTCGGCGCACTGGCCGCGGTAGACGCCCTCCTCCGGCACCTTGAACCAGGTCTCGTTCACGTAGCCCGGCACCGCGTCGGCCTTGGGCCCGAACTTCGGAATCCACCACGAGTGGATCACGTCCGAGGCCTCGAGCTCGAGCACCACCGTCGTGTTCGTGGGCACCACCATCTCCTCGTAGGAGAAGAGCTGGCCCTCGCCGGGATAGTCGTAGCGCCAGAGGTACTGCTGCCCGTTCACCCTGATGCGCAGGATCGGGCCGCCGCTCTTGGGCGGGTCCGGCTGGTCTACCGAGGCGAACTGAGCCTGGCTCGCGCTCAGCCCGTTGGGGCCGGAGGCGGGCGGGCTCTCGATGTCGTCGAGGTAGAGGAACACGACCACGGTGAGGACCACGAGGATGGTCGCGGCGCCGACCGTCCAGCCGATCTCGAGCGGCGTGTTGCCCCGGATCTGGTCCGCCACGCCGCCGCGACGGGCGCGGTACTTCACCAGCGACCAGATCAGCGTGCCCTCCACCAACAGGAAGATCACGATCCCGATGTAGAAGGTGAGCTTGTAGAGGGTGTCGATGTCGTCGGCGTTCGGTGACCCGCCCGACTCGGGCGTGATCGCGTCCGCGAAGGCGGACGGCGCGCCGATCAGGATCGCGACAGCGGCGAGCGAGAAGGCGGCGAGAAGCAGGCGTCTGGGCATGCCGTGGGGCAAGGCCGCGGGATCATATCTCCGCTTCCGACAGGCCATCCACTTCGTGCCAGTTGCCCCGAGCGGGCCTTGCGCGCGCCGTTACGCGCCTTCGAACGCCGGCTCGCGCTTCTCCACGAACGCGGTCACGCCCTCCTGGAAGTCACGCGTGCGCGCGAGGGCGTGCTGGAGCTCCGCCTCCAGGTCGAGCTGGCCGTCGAGGTCCGGATAGAGCATGCGGTTGAGCGCTTGCTTGGAGCCGGCGTATGAGCGGGTGGGCCCGCCGGCGAGCCTGGC
>DASUQG010000386.1:0-6283 GCA_036280695.1 Thermoleophilaceae bacterium | reverse complement strand
GATTTGGCACTCTGAGCCAACGAGTGCCAGCTGGCACTCTAGCAACGAGAGTGCCAATAGGCCAGGGCAGATTCCTGTCCCGGAGCGGAGTTAGTTCTGGGCCGGCGTGTCCGGGCGCATGCGCTCGTGGATCTCCGACGGACGGTCGGAGATCTGGGAGAAGCGGACGACGGTGACGGCGTCGTCCATCTCGACCTTGCGGCCGTAGATCTGCTCCAGGAAGTGCACCATCTCGTCGAGGCGGCGGAACTCGGGGTTGTCGTGCTCGATGTCCCGCGGCGAGAGGTCCTGCACCCGCTTGACCTCGACGCTGTCGATCACCGCGTCGAAGATCTTCTGACGCGGCGAATGCTGGAAGCCCACCGTGATCATCACGACCTCGCCCTTGCGGTACTTCTTGCCCTTGTCGCCCAGGCGGATGGTCGCCGTCTTGCGCCCGCGCTTCAGCTGGTCCACGAAGACGGGCGAGTAGAAGTTGAGGACGAACACGCCGGGCAGCCTAGCTTCCTTTCGCCAGTTGCGATAGCGCGGTCTGCGCGATCTCCTTCTCGCTCCGGTAGGCCAACCTCGCGGGTGCCTCCTCGAGCGGGATCCAGAGAGCCTCCTCGACCTCGTGGTCGTGGTCCTCGAGGCGCCCGGAGCGGTAGCGGAGCAGGAAGAAGCTGACGATCTTGAGCACGCGGTCGCCGTCGCGCGCGTACCAGTAGCGGATGTCTCCGAGCTTCTCCACGGGGGTGGCATCGAGCCCCGTCTCCTCGCGCACCTCGCGCAGGGCGGCCTCCTGCGCGGACTCGCCCTTCTCGGGATGTCCCTTCGGGAGCGCGAGAATCTCGTCGCGCACGCGCACCACCGCCACGAACGGGCGGCCCTTCAGGTTGCGGATCACGAGCCCGCCGGCGGAGAACTCGCGGATCATGGCTCGCCGGTCACGAGTGGCACGAAGCGCACGCCCGTGACCACCTCCTCCTCGCCCTCGCGGAAGCGCATCAGGTGCTCGCGCCCGCCGCGCTCCACGGGGCAGACCAGCGCGGCGCCGGGAGCGAGCTGCTCGACCAGCGCGGCCGGCGGCTCGTCACGGGCGGTCGCCGTGACCGAGATGCCGCCGAACGGGGCGCGCTCGGGAGCGCCGAGCGTGCCGTCGCCCACGCCGACCACCACGTTGTCGTAACCGAGCTCGTGCAGCGCCTGCTCCGCCTCCACGGCGAGCTTCTCGTAGCGCTCGATCGTCACCACCTCGCGGCACAGCCGCGACAGAACCGCGGCGGCGTAGCCCGATCCGGTGCCCACCTCGAGCACAGTCTCGGAGCCGTCGAGCTCGAGCAGCTGCGCCATGCACGCCACGATCCAGGGCTGGGACATCGTCTGCCCTTCGGCGATCCGCACCGCACCGTCGCGGTAGGCGCGCCCGCGCTGGTCCTCCGGGAGGAACAGCTCGCGCGGGACCGTGGCCATGGCGTCGAGCACCCGTTCGTCATCGATCCCGCGCCGCCGGAGCTGGCGCTCCACCATGCGCAGCCGCTCTCGCTCGCGGTCAGTGGATGTAGTTCCGGAGTCGTCCCGGGTCATGCACGGTGACCTTCCCACGGCCGAGGGTGACGATCCCGGCCCTCTCGAGGGTGGCCAGAAAGCGGCTCGCGCTCTCGCGCGAGGTCCCCGCCAGATGAGCGATCTCCGCCTGGGTGGAACGGATCAGCACGTCCTCCTGCGGTGCGCCGTCGGCCTGACGCGAGATGGTCTGCGCCAGCAGAGCGCTCGCCACGCGACCAGCCACGGTCTGGAAGGACTGCTGGAGCAGCCGTTCGTTCGTCCGGCTCACGCGCTCGGCGAGGTTGGCGAGCAGCTTCAGCGCCAGGTCGGGATTGCGGCGGATGAGTCGCTGGACGTCGCCCGCCAGGAGCGCCACGGCGCTGGCGGCCTCGATTGCCTCGGCGGTGGCGGAGCGCGTCTCGCCGCGGAACATCGCGAGCTCGCCGAACAGCATGCCGGCGCGCAGCTCCGCGAGCGCGACCATGCGCCCGTCCTGGTGCTCGCGCGTGAGCACGACGGCGCCGGAGCGCAGCAGGTAGCAGGTGTCGCCCACGTCGCCCTCGCGGAAGATCACCTCGCCCTTCTCCCAGTGGCGCGGGACGGCCACCTGGGCCACCTCCTGGAGCTCGCGCTCCTCGAGCTCACCGAAGACCTCGGTGTGAGCGAGTAGGCGAGCGGTGTCCTGCCCGGTGGCCATGAGGCTCATAATCCCACCTGGAGTGGCTGTTGCCCCTGAAGAAGCCGTCACGTACGCCGACGTGGAGGACGCGGCGCGCGCTCTCGCGGGCCGGGTGCGCGAGACCCCGCTGCTCTCGTCAGGGGAACTGTCGCGCCGCGTGGGCGCGCGGACGCTGCTGAAGGCGGAGAACCTTCAGCTCACGGGCTCCTTCAAGGCGCGCGGTGCGACACACATGATCCGCGGTCTCCCGCGCGCCGCGCTCGACGCCGGCGTGGTGGCCGCTAGCGCGGGGAACCATGCCCAGGCGGTGGCGTTCGCCGCGCGCGAGGCCGGCGCTCACGCGGTCCTGGTGATGCCCGAGCAGGCGCCGCTCGCCAAGGTGGCGGCGGTGCGCCAATACGGCGGCGAGGTCCGGTTCGTGGACGGCGGCTACGACGAGGCCGGGGCCGAGGCGAACCGGCTCGCCGAATCCGAGGGCCTCACGCTCGTCCACGCGTTCGACCAGCCCCAGGTCGTGGCGGGCCAGGGCACAATCGGGCTCGAGCTCGCGCGTCAGGCGCCCGAGCTGAAGCTCGTGGTGATTCCGCTGGGCGGCGGCGGACTGGCGAGCGGGATAGGCCTCGCGGTGGCGGGCGCGTTCGAGGGAGTGCGCGTGGTCGGAGTACAGGCGGAGGCGTGCGCGCCGTACATCGACTCCCTGGCCGCCCACCGGCCGGTCGGAGCCCGCTCGGCCAACACGATCTGCGACGGCATCGCGGTCAAGCGCCCGGGCGACTTCACGTTGCCGCTCGTGGAGCGCTATGTGGACGAGGTCGTGACCGTCTCCGACGACGAGGTGGCGCAGGCGATGGTCATGCTGCTGGAGCGCTCGAAGCTCGTGGTGGAAGGCGCCGGCGCCGTGGCGGTGGCAGCGCTGATGCACGGCCGCGTCGAGGCGCCCGAGTCGGGCGAGGTCTGCGCCGTGCTGTCGGGCGGCAACGTGGACGCGTCGCTGCTGTCCGAGGCGATCCGCCTGGGCGAGACCGCGGCCGGACGGCGGATGGTGCTCTCGACGGTGGTACCGGACAGGCCCGGCGCGCTCGCCGGGCTGCTGCGCGTTGTGGCCGACCACGGGGGCAACGTCGTGGACGTGGAGCACCTGCGCGACGGGATCGAGATCCACGTGCGCGAGACGGCGATCAAGCTGGTGCTTCAGACGCGTGGCCCGGACAACAGCCAGGAGATCCTCGACGCGGCGCGTGACGAGGGCTTCTCGGTGCGTGTCGAGACGGACGCGTAGCTCGATGAAGATCGCGGTGGAGGTTGCCGAGGCGCTGGCGGCCGGCCAGCCGGTGGTCGCTCTCGAGAGCACGATCATCACCCACGGGCTGCCTCGCCCGCGCAATCTCGAGGTCGCGCGGGAGGTCGAGGCGGCCGTCCGGGAGGGCGGCGCGCTGCCGGCCACCATCGCGATGGTTGCGGGCGAGGCCCGGGTCGGGCTCGAGGAGGGGGAGCTCGCCGCGGTGGCCGAGCGGGACGACGTGGTGAAGTGCGGTGTCCGCGACCTGGCGCCGCTTGCCGCCCGGGGCGGATGGGGAGGCACGACCGTCGCGGCCACCGCGCACCTGGCGGCACGCGCGGGCATTCACCTGTTCGCCACCGGTGGCCTCGGCGGGGTGCACCGCGACGCACGTGAGACCTGGGACGAGTCGGCCGACCTCACGACGCTCGCTCGGACCAACATCGTTGTGGTCTGCGCAGGCGTGAAGTCGATCCTCGACGTGGGCGCCACGCTGGAGCGCCTCGAGACCCTCAACGTGACCGTGCTCGGCTACGGCACCGACCGCTTCCCGGGCTTCTACCTCTCGGACTCGGGCCACCCGGTGAGCTGGCGGGTCGACTCACCCGCGGAGGTGGCTGCCGCCGTGCTGTCTCGTAACGACCTCGGCACGGACGATCGCGCGCTGCTGGTGGCGAACCCGCTCCCGCCCGATCAGCAGCTCGACCCCGCCCTGCACGACCGCGTGCTGGCCGACGGGCTCGCGGCCGCGGAGAGCGCCGGGGTGGCCGGTAAGGACGCGACCCCGTTCCTGCTCGACTTCCTCGCGCGCGAAACCGGCGGGGAGAGCCTCGAGGCGAACGTGCGGCTGGTGGTGCGCAACGCCGGGCTGGCGGCGCGCATCGCCGCCGAGCTGTCGACGTGAGCCGCATCGTCGTCCTCGGCGACGTGATGGTCGATGTAGTCACGCGGCTGTCCGCGCCACTGGCGCCCGGCAGCGACGCGCCGGCCGTGATCCGCCTCCACGGCGGCGGCTCGGCCGCAAACACCGCCGCCTGGCTGGCCGAGGCGGGGGCGGAGCCGGTACTGGTGGGGCGCGTGGGCGACGACGAGCGCGGCCGCGGCGCCGCCGACGAGCTGCGCGCGGCCGGCGTTGACGCTCGCCTGGTCGCCGACCCGGAGCTGCCTACGGGCACGTGCGTGGTGATCGTCGGCCCTGACGGCGAGCGCACGATGGCGCCGGATGCCGGAGCGAACGACGCACTTACGGACACCGACCTCGCGGATGAGCTGCTCGCCTCCGCCCAGCACCTGCACGTGGCGGGCTACGCACTGCTGCGGCCGGGCTCGCGCCCGGCGGCGCGAGCAGCGATCTCGCGCGCGCGGTCGCACGGGATGACCGTTTCCGTGGACCCCTCCTCGGCGGCCCTGCTCTCGCCGGAGTTCCTCGACCACGCGGAGGGCACCGGCCTGCTGCTGCCGAACGTCGACGAGGCGCGGATGCTGAGCGGCGAGGCCGACCCCCCGGAGCGCGCGGCACGAGCGCTGGCCAGCCGCTTCGACGAGGTGGTCGTCACGCTAGGAGCCGACGGCGCATTGTGGACCGACGGCCGCGACATCGTGCGCGCCGATGCCGTCCCCGTGGAGGCCGCTGTGGACAGCACCGGCGCCGGAGACGCCTTCGCCGCGGGCCTGCTGAGCGCGCGCCTGAACGGCGCGGCGCCGATCGAGGCGCTGACCGCGGGCGCACGGCTCGCGGCGAAGGCAGTGGCGAGACCCGGCGGCCGGCCCTAGTTCCGTTGACCGTCCTGCTTTACCGGGCCATAGACCCCCTGGGCAGGACGGTCGACCTCCTCAGTGCTGCAGTTCAGACCCCACGCGCGCTCCGCGCCACACCGCGTCGTTCCCCAGAGCCTCGCGGCTCACCGCGCCACTCTCCGCCAGCTCCGCCAGCCGGGCCGCAGTGGCGTCGAGATCCGCATCGACCAGGTCGCTCGGTCGCATCACGCTCGCCAGCTCGGCGGTCGTCAGGCCGTCCGGGAACTCGAGCAGCGGGTCGTGGACGTCCGCGGGCGCCGGGCGCCGGTCGAGACCGACGGCGAGGTTGGCGAGCGCGGTGTCGTAGGCCTCGAAGGGCTGGAAGCCGCCGACCTCGAAACGGGCGCCGCTCTCGTCCTCGAAGATCACGGACGGCGCCGTGTAGCGGACCGGCCCGTCGCTGGTGGAGAAGCGGTTCTGCGCGTGCGTCGGTGAGCCCTCGGCCGAGCGTGCGAACGCGCGGTCGGCCTGGTAGGCGGCCACCACGTCGGGGTCGTCGATGCGCCCGACGAGGGCGTCCGCGTCCAGGCCGGGAACCGTGCCGAGGGCCGCGCGGAGGTCATCGTCGTCGTCGAGCAGGCGCGGGGTCGTGAAATGCATCAGCTGGAGTGATCGCAGCGCGGCCTCACCGAGCGCCGGGTCGAGCTCGCGCGCCGCGACGATCGCGCGGCAGGCGCGCGCCGTCCCAGCCATGCGCGGCTTGCGCTCGAAGCTGTACGGCATGCCGAAGCGCTCGCTGAACAGGTGCTGGGTGCGGAGCAGGCGATCGGGGGTGTAGCCGCGCGCCTCGTAGGCCTCGGCCGACTCGCTCAGCCCGATCAGGACGAGTCGCCACTCGATCTGGTCATCGAAGCGCCAGCGCAGCCGAGCGTGGGCCGGCCGCGCCGAGTAAGCCCAGGGACACGCGGGGTCCGTGAAGTGGATCGCGGTGATTGGCGCCACAGCAGCGAGGATACGCGCGTGGCGGCGGGCCTACGCCAGCGCGGACTCGCGCTGCCGGC
>DASUQG010000385.1:0-4806 GCA_036280695.1 Thermoleophilaceae bacterium | reverse complement strand
GCCGCGATGGTGCGGCGGGGGTTCTTCTCGCACGACTCGCTCAGCGGTGCGAGCTTCGTCGACCGCATCCGCGCCACCGGTTATCTGTCGGGAGTTCAGAGCTGGTCGGTGGGCGAGAACATCGCCTACGGCTCAGGCGACCGCTCGAGCCCGCGCGCGATCGGCATCGCCTGGATGAAGAGCCCGCCCCACCGGGCCAACATCCTGAGCCGCTCGTTCCGGGAGATCGGGATCGGCCTCGCCTTCGGCACCCCGGTGGGCGCGCGCGGCGGCACCTACACGACGGACTTCGGCCAGCGCTCGTAAGTCAGGCGACGGCCGCGAGCTCGACGCCCTCTTCCACGAGGTCGGACTCGAGGTCGTTTGCGATCAGGTCGAGCACCGCCTCCTCGACGGCTCGCTGGACGTCGGGCCAGGCGGCGGTGTCCTCCACCAGCTCGGGCAGCGCGCCGCCGATCGTGAGACCGCCGTCGAAGCGGTCGAAGACCCGCGGATCGATGTACGACGCCCGGCAGACCGCCGGCGTGTTGCCCAGGTAGCGCGCGACCTCCTTCACCGCGCGGCTCTTCGCGCGCGTGCGCGCCGCCTTCGAGGTCGACGCCATGCCGGCCACGGCCAGCGCCACCGCGGCGAGCACCGTGCCGCTCCAGGTGCGGAAGTCCTTCGCGCTGAAGTCGCCGCCGGTGGCCTCCTTGAGGTAGGAGTTGATGTCGGCGGACTTCACGTCCGCCCAGCGCTGTCCGTCCTTGTAGGCGAGCAGCTCCTCGCCGCCGCCGCGCCGGCGCTTCATCGCGCGGGCGACCTCCGCCACCTCGGGATCGCCGATCACCTGCACACGGCGCTGCCCGCCCTTCGCCTCGTAGTCGAACGTGACCTGATCCTGCGACACCTCCACGTGGTCCTTGCGCATCGTGGCGATGCCGTAGGTGTCGTTCTCCTCCGCGTAGTTCTCCGAGCCGATCCGGAAGAAGCCGCGGTCCAGCAGCCGCATTGCGCAGGCGAGCACCTTCTCGCGCGGCATGCCATCGCGCCGGAGGTCCTTCGCGACGCGCTCGCGCAACCGCGGCAGCGCCCGCGCGAAGTCGATCATCTCCTCGAACTTCTCCGCGTCGCGGCGCTCGCGCCAGAGGTCGTGGTAGCGGTACTGCTTGCGCCCGGCGGCGTCCGTGCCGGTGGCCTGGATGTGACCCATCGGGTAGGGGCAGATCCAGACGTCCTCCCAGGCGGGCGGGATGGCGAGCTCACGGATCCGCTCGATCACGCTGGGCTCGGTGACCCGACGACCGTCGTCGTCCAGGTACTCGAACCCCTTGCCACGCCGCCGGCGGCGGATGCCGGGGCCGGAGCAGTCGACTTTCTTCAGACGGGCCATGGGGAACTCATCCATTGCCCGCAGCCACCGACACCCAATCTCGGTTGCGTCGCGGTGCCACCGTGGGCGATGCTGCGTTCCGGTGGCGGTGGACCCCGATCTTGCGCTTCGCCAGGCCGCGATCACCCGCGTACTGGAGCTTCGTGACGCGTATGGCGACTTCGTGCCTCGCGATGCCCTGCGACTGGGTTTCGTGTTTCGCGGCGAGAGGGTGTCGTTCAGTTCCTTTCAGAAGGGCATCCATCGCGCGCGGCAGATGCAGGGGCCGGCGGCTCTGAGCCTCTTCACGACCCCACCAAAGGAAGGAAGGCCAGCCCCGTATGCGGACGACGTTGACGTCGACAGCGGTCTAATCCTCTACCACTACCGGGCCGGCAGTATCGATCAAGCGGACAACCGAGCCCTGCGTGCTGCGCACGAACTCCGCACGCCGCTTATCTACTTCAAGGGAATAGCGCCTTCCCGGTACTTCCCGATCGCCCCGGTCTTCGTGGCAGAGAACGACCCCCACGAGCGGGCCGTGTTGCTCGAGGTTGGAGTGCCTCTCGTCGACGTCCAGCCAGGAGGGCCTGTGTCGCCCGTCGACGCCCGCTCCTATGCCCTTCGCATGGTCAAGGCGCGGCTCCACCAGCAGCGATTCAGGCACGAGGTCCTCAGGGCGTACGAGCATCGCTGCACGATCTGCGCACTGCGCGAGCGAGAACTTGTCCAAGCCGCGCACATCGTGGCTGACCCTTCGCCGGAGGGGATTGCCGCCGTGGTCAACGGACTCGCCCTCTGCGCAATCCACCATCTGGCCTATGACCGCAACCTGCTGGGCATCGACGCGGCCGGCGAGGTCCACATCGCACGGCGGCTTCGTGAGGAACACGACGGACCAATGCTGCGTGAAGGGCTCCAAGGTTTCCACGGAGCGACTATCCGGAAGCCACGGCGGATTGCAGAGCACCCGGACCCGGAACGGCTCGCCATTCGCTTTTCGGCATTCGAATCCGCGGCCTGAGGGGTTGGGCGCTTTCCATTGCGAGATGGAAAGGGAAAGCGCCCAACCTTCCCGACGGACACCGCACTTAAGCGAACGTCGCGCGCAGGTGCTCCAGCAGCGCCTCGTCGCGGGCCGCCAGGACGGGGGAGCGCATCTCCAGGGAGAGCTCGTCCGCGGCCGGGAAGGCCACCGCTCCGCCGGCCTCCTTCACGAGCAGCTGCGCCGCGGCCGCGTCCACCGAGCGGATCGGGCGCAGGCTCAGCATCCCGTCTAGCTGCCCCGCGGCAACCAGGCACAGGGTCATCGCCACGGAGCCGAGCGCGCGTATGCGGCGCGCCTCCACGCGCTCGATGGCCGGCGCCGCGGCGGCCACCAGCTCCGGGCGAGCGGTCTCCAGCCCGAGCACCTCGAGCGGCCCGGGCCGCAGCGGCGGCAGCGGCTCGCCGTCCCGGAAGGCGCCTTCCCCCTTCACTGCCCACCAGTCGCGCCCGGGGCGGGGCTCGTCGCCGACCGAGATGCGCGGATCGAGCTCCGCCACCCAGCCCACCTCGACGTCGCCCATGCGCGGGCCCGACGCCACGGCTATCGACACGCACGCGAATGGCAGCCCGCGCTTCGCGTTGAGCGAGCCGTCGACAGGGTCGACCACGATGCGCAGCTCGCTGCCACCGGCGATCTCGAGCTCGCCGCGCTCCTCCGACACAGCCGTGAGCGGCACCCCGAGGCGGTCGATCTCGGCGAAGATCGCATCCTCGGCGGCGCGGTCGATCACGTAGGCGGTGTCGCCGCCCTCGCCGCGCCCGGTTTCGACGCCCCGCTCCGCCGTGTTCGCATACGCGTGGACGGCGTCCCGCGCGGCTCCCGCCGCGCGGCGGCAGAAGCCAAGCCAGTCGGTGCTGTCGGGGAGCGGCACGCTGCGGCGTATCCTAGGCCGCGATGCCCGTAGCCCTCGACGGCCTGAACCGCGCGCAGGAGGCGGCCGTCACCCATTCCGACGGCCCGCTGGTCGTCGCGGCGGGCGCCGGCACCGGAAAGACGCACACAGTCGTGAGCCGCTTCGTCTGGCTCGTGGACCAGGGCGTCCCGGCCGAGCGAATCCTCGCGCTCACCTTCTCCGCGCCCGCGGCGGCCGAGATGCGGGAGCGCCTGGAGGCCGTGCTCGAGGCTCCCTACGAGGAGCTGCACGTGGAGACCTTCCGCTCCTTCTGCCTGCGCCTGCTCCAGGACGAGGCGCTCGAGGCCTGCGTGGATCCCTTCCTGTCGCCGGTCACGCCGGCCGACCGCCTCGCGCTGCTGCTCGAGCGCCTCGACGAGCTGTCGCTGCGCGAGCACGAGATCCGCGGCAACCCCGCGCCGCTGCTCGCCAGCTTCGTCGCGCGCATCGACCGCCTGAAGGACGAGATGGTCTCGGCCGATGACTACCGCGCCCACGCCGAGCGCATGCTGGAGAAGGCGGACGGCGACGCCGCGCGCGCGAGCGCCGCGCGCGAACTCGAGTTCGCTCGCCTGTACGCGGACCACGACCGCCTGCTGGCCGAGCGCGGCGCGCTCGACTTCGGCGACCTCGTCCTGCGCGCCTTCCAGCTGCTCCACGAGCATCCGCACGTGCGCGAGCGGGTGGCGGGCCGCTTCCAGCACGTGCTGGTGGACGAGTACGACGACACCAACTTCGCCCAGGGCATGCTCCTGCGCCTGCTGGTCGAGGAGAACCGCCAGGTGACCCTGGTGGGCGCGGACGACCGCTTCAGCGAGGAGCTGCCGGAGGCGAAGGTGGTCCGGCTCGAGCGCAGCTGCCGCTCGGGCCGCCGCATCCTCGACGCGGCCGCCGCGGTGGCACCCGGCCGGAAGCTCACCGGCGTGAGCGGCGGGCGCGTGCGCTTCTGGCGCTGTCGCTCGGAACGCGCCCAGGCCCAGGCCGTCGCCGCCGAGGCCGAGCAGCTGATCGCCTCCGGCGTCCCGCCCGAGGAGATCTGCGTACTCGTGCGCTCGGTAAAGAGCGAGGGCGCGGTGATCGCGTCCGCCCTCGAGGAGCGCGCCGTGCCGGCCCGCATCTGCGGCTCGGCCGCGTACTTTCAGCGTGCCGAGGTGCGCGACGTGCTGGCGTGGCTGCGCGCGCTCGCGGACCCGAACGACTCCGGCGCAGTCGTGAGGGCCTTGAGCAGGCCGCCCGTGGAGCTGCGCTCGGTGGACCTGGCACGCCTGACCCAGCTCGCGCGGCGGCGCAAGCTCGACATGCCGGCGGCTGTGGCCGCCGCGCTCGAGGGCCCGCAGCTCTCCGAGGAGGGCCGCGATCGCGCGCGCGTGTTCCTGCGCCTGTACCGCTCGGCCTCGAACGCGTTCGAGGACCGCCGCCCCGACGCCTTCGTCCTGCGGCTGATCGAGCGCATCGGCCTGCGCCGCCAGCAGGTGTTCGCCACCCACGCCGACACGGTCGAACGGCTCCGCAACA